>JBECKW010000371.1:0-28229 GCA_040235505.1 Desulfobacterales bacterium | reverse complement strand
ACCCTGAAGAATGTGAGCATCCAGATGGAAGAAACGGGGGACCGGGATTGCTTCATTGTCAAAGGCCGGGGGGAATTCCAGATGGCCATTATCATTGAAACCATGCGCCGGGAAGGATTCGAGCTGTGCGTGGGCCGTCCCCAGGTGATCATGAAGCGACGAGAGGGCGCGCTGCAGGAGCCCATCGAACACCTTTTCGTGGATTGTGCCGAGGAATACATGGGCATTGTCACCGAAAAGCTGTCCTTGCGAAAAGGGAAAATGGTCAACCTGGTCAATAACGGCCGGGGGCGGGTGCGTGTCGAATTCTCGGTTCCATCACGCTCTCTTATCGGGTACCGGGACGAATTTCTTACCGACACCAAGGGCACCGGGATCATGAACTCCTTGTTTTCGGGCTACGAGCCATACCGTGGTGAATTCCCCACCCGGTTCACGGGCTCCATCGTGTCGGATCGTCAGGGAAGGGCCACCCCCTATGCTCTTTTCAACCTGGAACCCCGGGGGCAGATTCTCATTGAACCCGGTATCCAGGTCTACGAAGGCATGATCGTCGGAGAGCATAACCGGAACAACGATATCGAGGCAAATCCCTGCAAGGAAAAGAAGCTCACCAACATGCGGGCATCGGGTCGGGATGAGAACGTGATTCTGGCGCCGGTGAAAGCCATGACCCTGGAGTGGGCCATCAACTTTATCCGGGACGATGAGATGGTGGAGGTGACGCCCAAATCGATCCGGATTCGGAAAGCAGTGCTCTCAGGCCAAAAGCGTCGCACCTTGCGGGGCGCGAAGCTCAAGGCGGAGGGAGAGAAAGAATAGTTGCCCCGGCGGCGGGATCTACGACAAGTTCCAAGTTCCAGGTTAAAAAACAACTGCGATTGTTTCAGGTCTAGAGAAAACCTTAGTTGACAGCTCGACCTGCAACTTGTCGTAGCCCCGTCGTCGGGGCAACCTGCAACTTGGAACCCGTAATCCGCAAGCTTCCTTCTCTCTTTTTTCCCTTCAATTTTTCCTGGAATCTGCCGATATTATGCCTTGATACCCTCGATTTATTGACACATCATTTGCTGAAGCGGTATCATAAATAAAACCATACTGTTATAGTTTTAGCATAGGAGGCAATTGCCATGGCCGTGGACCCGGAAATCAAGATATTGCTTGCGGAAGACGCCGGTACCATGCGGAAGATGGAAGCCCGCATTCTGAAACAGTTGGGTTTCATGAATATCGTGGAGGCCAAGGACGGCAAGGAAGCTGTTGAAAAACTTCAGGCGGCTTCGGATATCGATCTGGTAATCAGCGATTGGGCCATGCCGGAGATGGACGGCCATGAACTGCTTTGCTGGTTGCGGGGGCAGGAAAAATATAGGAGCCTTCCGTTTTTGATGGCAACCGGCCATGGCGACAAGCAATATACCGCCACTGCAATGGAATCCGGGGCCAGCGGAGTTGTGGCCAAGCCGTTTGCGCCCGATGAACTTCGGGTTCTGATCGATAAAGCCTTTGGGGTTGAGGAGGCGGCGGATGTCGAAGTCGAGACGCTTCCGGAAGTGAGTTCCGAAGGCAAAGTGCATCTTCGGATGGCGCATATCCAGATTACCGACCACCTGACCCTGGGGGTACTTAAGCACATGATAGCCTCCGGGAAGAAGCATCCCGAGCATTTCGAACTTGAAACCCTCTGCATGCCGAGCTGGAACCCGGTCCAGGACGCTCTCGAAAAAGGGACCGTCGCGGGGGCCTTTATCCTGGCACCCGCCGCCATGGATCTTTTCAGCTATGGTGTGCCGATCAAGCTGGTGCTGTTTGCACACCGCAACGGCAGTATCATGGTCCGCAACAAGGCCGGCAAATATGCAAAGCCATACCAGCAGTTTTTCAAACACAAGAGTTTTTTTATCCCTCATAAAATGTCCATTCACAATATGCTCGCCCACATGTATTTCACCCAGATGGGCCTGCGGCCCGGTGTGGCGGGAAATGAAGCCGTAAACGTGCTTTTCGACGTGGTGCCGCCGGTGCAGATGCCTAATTTCCTGGGAGAAAATCCGGATGCCTGCGGTTTCATGGTGGCCGAGCCCATCGGCTCCCGGGCCATTGCGGCGGGAGTTGCGGAAAAGCAGGTGCTTTCCAGCGAACTATGGGACAACCATCCCTGCTGCGTGGTGGTTTTCAGGGAGGATTTTATCCGGGAGCACGCAGATGCGGTTCAGGAGTTCGTGAATCTCCTGGTTGAAGCCGGCCGGTTCATCCGGGAAGATGTGGATGCGGCGGCACAGATTGCCGTTTCGTTTCTGGATCCCAAAAAGGAACTTGGCCTGCGGAAAGGACTCCTGAAAAACGTGCTTTCGGACCCCAAGGGGATTCGTACCGATGATTTGTATCCGGTGAAGGAAGATCTCAAGATCATTCAGGACTATATGGTCGGCAAGATGGGCGTGGGGCGCCGCATCGATCTTGATGAGTTTGTTCTCCCCCGGTTTGCCGATGCAGTGGTGGCGGCGAGCCCGACAGCAACCGCAACAACGGGAGAGACGGTTCGTACGGGGGCCGCCACCCTGGCGGTTTCGGAAACCAAGCGTGCCCGGGAAGGAAAGTACCTGATTTTCAACCTGGGCGATGAACGCTATGGCATCGGCATTCTGGATGTCCGGGAGATCATCGGAATGATGCCCATTACGAAAATGCCCCGGATGCCCGAAGCTTTCAAGGGGGTCATCAACCTTCGGGGACGGGTGATTCCGGTGCTGGATATGCGTGTGAAATTCGGCATGGAAGAGTTGCCCTACACACCCAGGACCTGTATCGTGATTTCCGAAGTATCCGGCCTGTCCGGTTCGACCCTGGTGGGGGGGATCGTTGATTCCGTCTCGGAAGTGTTTCAGATCAAGGAGGCGGATGTTGAAGATGCGCCCAATTTCGGCGGAAATTTCAGCGGTGATTTTATTCTGGGAATGGCCAAGACCGAAAAAGAGGTGATTATTCTGCTTGAGATCGATCGGATTCTTCATACACAGGACGTGATTCAGCTGGCCAAGGCGGTGTGAAAAAGGATGAAGGTGTCCGTCCTCCGTCATGCCTGGCATGACTACGGAGGGTGTAAAGGATGAAAAAAATGGGGAGGGACTTCAGAAGGGGGCTTTTAGACGTTCAAAATATATAAAAAATTTAAAAAAATCATATGAAAAGCATTGCTTTTCAAAAAATGAGATGATAAAAATTGTTCCCGATTTGTGCAGTGCCTATTTGTAACCCGGAAAATACGAAAAAGCGAACCGCACAATCTTCCATGTGGAGGGCGTGCGTTTTTTTTTGGCGAGGGGAAACAGGCACCGGCCGGATTTCATGTAGGTGAATTCGGCTACTAATTTTTTTATGGCCCATCGGGCCGAATGCAAAGGAGTAAGATCGAATGTCAGAAGGTACAGTGAAATGGTTTAACGAGTCTAAGGGGTTTGGCTTTATCGAGCAAGACGGTGGAGGCGACGTCTTCGTCCATTATTCAGCGATCCAGTCCCAGGGCTTCAAAACACTTCCAGAAGGCGCCAGGGTCAGGTTTGACGTGGTTGAGGGCAAAAAAGGTCCCGCAGCCGAAAACGTTACCCAGATTTAAGCCCTGATTTTTACGCCACCCGGAACCTGGTTCCGGGTGGCCGAAGGGTCGGAATCATCTTTCATGTGATGCCGTCACCTCTTGCCCTGATACTAATAGACGGTAATTCCTAATGGGGGCAGGGTGATGAAGAGAGGGCGGCCGAACAGGAAGTCCATCATGTCCGGTGCGACGCTGTTTTCGATGAGCGTTTGCCGGATCTGCCGGTCGTAGGCCACGATCTCCCGAATTCTTGCTTTCACGGTTCTGTCCTGACGGGTCTTAATGCGCTCCTGAAGCTTGAGAATCTCTACATAGTCGCACCGATTTTGATGGTCCTCGATGAGTTCCCATATCCCCTGAACACCTGACAGAAGATCTTGTCGCGTCAGGTGGGGTGCTGCATACATACTTTCGATAGGACCCGTATCCCAGCAAGTCAGCACCCGGCACTCTTCGGGCCGATTTTCATAAATGCCGCATTTCCGGGTCCGGCTGATGAAATAAAGGCATTCCCATTTTCCCGGTTTCCCCTTGATTTTGATGATATCGGTATTCACTGAAATCAGCTGGTGCTGAATGTTTTCATAGGCCGGCTCGCCTTTCCGAATAGTGTAAAGATCCCTGCCGGGGATATACCCCTCATCGATGAGCCGCCGGTCCTTCCTGTGAAAGGACGGCCCCCCTTTTTGGCAGCAGGTGCCGCATTGCCGACAGGTTTTCATTGTTCCCCCACAAGAATACAGTGAAGCCGCCGGGGGCCATGGGCACCGAACTGAAGCGAGGTGCCGATGTCCGCAGACCGGGAGGGGCCGGACACCATCAACGCCGTCCGCGGCATATTCCCCGGTCCGAATTCCTTCCGAAGCAGGTCGAAGGCCTCCTCCGGAGTGGGGACAATTCGATTGCGTTTCAAGACTACGATGTGGTTTTCCGGCAGGAAATTGAGAGTATAGGGATGGTTCGGCCCCGAGACCAACATGAAACATCCGGTCTCTGCAATGCCGGCAAAGCCGGGGGTCACGCTGACAAGATCATCCTTTTCGGCCCGCCCCGGACGAACATGAATGCCGGATTCCTCCCATGGCAAATGCGAAACGGTCTCCTCCGGCGCGATCACGACCGAATCCGGCAGGCCATGTTCCCTCAGGAAGACTGCCACTGACTTCGGGACATCTTCATCACTCTCTACTCTGGAAACCGTCGTTGCCTCCCCCGTGGTCATGCGGATAAATTCCCGAATCAGATCCGGCCCGGAGAGTTGTACGCGACCCGGAACGATGTTATCAGCGGGCGCCGCCAAGCCCTCAACCAAGGACCTCTGTGCATCAGCCGACAGCCTGCCCCTTCCCAACCCTGTCCGGATTCGATTCAATATGGCGTCTTTTGCCTTATTCATATTTTTTCCATAGTTGTTGAAACGTCCTTCCTTCGGGGACAGGTAATGTCCGTCCGGAACCTACACAATTCAGCAGTTTTGAAATAGGCCGTAGGAGCATCGTCCCCCAGCCGGCCAGTCGTGTGTAAAGTCGGGGCCGGGTTGCGACAGCGGCCCAGAGCTTGAGTCCCAGGCGAGTGGAGGGGGCGTCCAGTTTCTGCCTGAAAAGCATTTCCCTGAAACTGCGCAGCATGTCCGGTAGAGGTATCTTCAGCGGGCATACCTCCCGGCATTTACCGCACAGAGTGCTCGCATTGGGATGATGAACGGCGTTTTTCAGGCCCAGCAGAAGCGGCGTAAGCACCTGTCCCATGGGCCCCGGGTAGATCCAGCCGTAGGCATGGCCGCTGATACATCCGTAGACCGGGCAGTGATTCATGCATGCGCTGCAGCGGATACACCGCAGTATATCCTGAAACGGCGTGCCGAGGGCCTTTGAACGGCCGTTATCCACCAGCACCACATGAAAATGATCGGGGCCGTCCAGGTCCTTTTTTCTCCTTGGACCGGTGGCGAGGGTGGTATAGACGGCGGATTCCTGGCCGGTGACGCTTCTGGGAAGGAGCCTCAGGAGTGTGGCGGCATCCTTGAGCGTCGGGACCACCTTGTCGATACCGGTGATGACGATATGAGTGTTCGGCAGGGTCTGGGAAAGGTCCGCATTCCCCTCATTGGTGACGATAACGGCCGATCCGGTTTCCGCCACCAGAAAATTTGCCCCCGTAATGCCCACATCGGCGGCGAGAAAATGCTCCCGAAGGACCAGGCGCGCTTCCCGTACCATCGAGGCCGGATCCTCCAGGCTGCGCTCCGGGTCCAGATGGGAATGCTTTTGCCTGAATGTTTCGGCAACTTGGGTTTCGGAGACATGAAGAGCCGGCGCGATGATATGGCTGGGAGTCTCCCCTCGAAGCTGAACGATATATTCCCCCAGGTCCGTCTCCAGGATCTGAATCCCCCGTTGGGTGAGGTGATTATTCAGCCCGATTTCTTCGGTGACCATCGATTTGCCCTTGACGAGCTTTCGGGCCCCCATGCTTTGGCAAATATCATCAACAATCGCACATGCCTCGGCACCGGTTCGGGCCCAATGAACAATCCCGCCGGCCTCGTGAACCTTTTCTTCAAAGGTTTCAAGATAAAAATCGAGATGCGCCAGGGCATGGTTTTTCATTTCCACCGCCTGATCACTTATCCGGCCGAATTCGGGCAGGCGGGAGACGCCGTCCCGGCGATTCTGATGCCGTGCATCGCAGAAGCGGCCCAGTACGGATTGAAGTTCGTCGTCCTGCAGCGCTGCGGCGGCATTTTTTTTAAATGATAGGCAGTTGGTCGTCATAACAATCTCTATACATTATAGGAAGCGCTTTGGGTATCTTAAAGGCTTCCGGTATCGATCGTTTTTGCGTATTACTCCGGACCGAATAATGTTCGGATTGTATTAAGAGATGTAAACTTTTTATTCTTCATGTAACACCGCTGATACCAGTACGTCTATTGGAGTAATACTCCGAGAGTTTGCAGCCTCGGGTGTGGGACATCCGAAGGTATCAGGAAGAAGAAAAGTGATCGTAAAAAGTGAAAGACCGATAGTCCGCAGCGCACCCGTTTTTATTGGCAGATTCATAAAAAACAGACCGTCCTTTTTGTGGTTCGTGTCGCTGCTTCTGGCGGCCTGCCTCTTTGTGTTCCCCGGCTGTGCAGGGAATTCATCCGACTCCACGACTGATAATACTTCTGACACCGCCGGTTCTGTGGGTAAATGGATCCAGCCTGGGGCATTCACCATATTGGATGGAACAGATGGGGATAACATCATCGGACTGACCAGCCGGGTAATTTCGTTTTGATATTTATTTCATCCCCGCGAGAACTTCCGCCACGTGGGTTGCCTCGATTTTTATGCCTGCGCGTTTAAGGGCGGTGCGGATTTTAAGAATACAGCCCAGGTCGCCCGCCAGGACCCTGTCGGCGCCGGTGTTTTGAATGTCCTTTACTTTATCGTCCGATATGCGCCCTGATAATTCCGGGAATTTCATGCAGAAGGTGCCCCCGAACCCGCAGCAAACCTCGGGGGATTTCATTTCTTCGATTTCAAGTCCATCAATGGTTTGCAAAAGTTTCCGGGGTTGCGTTTTCACACCGAGCTTTCGAAGTCCGGTGCACGAATCATGGTAGGTGACCTTGCCCTTGAACCTGCCGGGGACGTTCTGGATATTTCGAACGTCCACGAGAAAAGAGACAAGCTCAAAAACCTTTTCGGAAAATTGCCGGGCGCGCTGCGCCATGGATGGATCGGTTTTGAACAGGCCCGGGTAATGATATTTCATCATGGCGGTGCATGAACCCGAAGGGAGCACCGTGTAGTCGTAATCTTCAAAAGTCTCTATGACCTGCCGGGCCATCTGCCGGGCCGATGACGTATCACCGCTGTTATATGCCGGCTGACCGCAGCAGGTCTGATTTTCAGGGATGTGTACGGTGCATCCGGCCGCTTTCAGAAGCTTCACTGCGGCAAAGCCCACCGATGGGCGAAATATATCCACCAGGCAGGTGACAAATAGTGCGACCCTCGGTTTTTTTTCAGACATGGGGAAGATTCAAGGTTCAGGGTTCAAGGATTAAGGGTTAAGGTGTTTTTAATTCTTGCAGTTACCCGCTCCCGGAGTGCATGTCAACTCGGAAACGCGGAAAGCGGCAATTCTCGGTGAAGACTTCAGAGAAATTGATTCTGTCTTCCGGAGCGTAAGGCGGGTTTGAAATCGGTATCGAATTGGAAACGATAGCGATCCCGCTACCGATAGCGACCCCGACAACATCAGTTTAGCGTGATGACAGGGATTTCCGGCGGACAGGCCACCCGCATCGGCGGGCCCCAGGTGCCGGCGCCGCTGGTGATATAGATCTGAAAATCGCCGATCCGGTGCAGGCCATAGTCAAATCCTTTGTAGATATACCGGGTGAGAAGCGTGAAGGGGAAAAACTGTCCCCGGTGCGTATGCCCTGAAAGCTGCAGATCGATGCCCATGGAACGGGCAAAGGCCATGTCGGTGTTCGGCCGCCAGTACGTGTGGGTCTGCTGGCTTTCCCGGTCGGCGTGATTCGTTTCGATGTCGCTGGGGGTGTGGTACATGAGAATGGAGGGCTTCGAAGGATCGTATCGATCCGGGTCCGTCAGAAGGCCCCGGACGTCATTTTTCCGGCCATGCTCCGGAAACGGAATCCCGATGATCTGAAGTCCGTCGATATCGACAATTTCATTATTCAGGACGTGGATTTTCGTTTGGGAAAGGGTGGCCAGCGGCGCCTTCAGGCCCAGGTAGCCTTCGTGGTTTCCGGTAACAAAAAAAATGCCCCGGGCGGCTTCGAGACGGTTCAGGGGGGCAATAAAGTCGGATAGGGGCCGACCCCCCATACCGTCGAAGAGATCCCCGGTGATGAGGATGAGATCCGGGTGGACAGCGTTGACCTTCGTGACGATCCGATTCAGAAATTCGGAGCCCCGGATGGCCCCCAGGTGAACGTCCGAGAGCTGGACGATGGTTTCCCCGCGCCAGGTTTTCGGCAGGTCTTTCAAGGTGACTGTCACCGGCTTGAGTGACGGGTATTCGGCCCGCAGAGTCCCGTAGACGGTAATGCCGGCCGCTGCGATGCATGCACCCAGAAATACAACTCGCATGTTCGGTGCCAGTCCCGTCAGCTTCCCCAAACCGAATACGACCCATGAAAGTGCCGACGCCATCAGCAGGTAGATAAAAAGCCCCATCCAGAAGGCGGCGGCAACATACACGATTGTTGAGACGATGCCGGGCCGGGTTCGCATCAGAATGGCGCCGGGGGCAAAGCTAAGACCGAGCAATATCAGCAGCCAGAAAAGCATTCTCCTGATCGCGGGATCGGAAATAGCCGCAAACCGGACGGTGGTGGCGTATAGCAAGACATGAAGGCCAAAGATTATCCCGAGGGATATCAATAAAAATCTCATCAGCTGTAGAGCACCTCCACTATCCGTCAGGGTTGTGATTTCATGCTTTCGATACGGTTTTTCTGGTCGTTGATCCGGCGCATCCATTCGGAATCGTTTTTAAAACGAATGGCGGCCAGGTTATTGTATTCCGCCGCCTGGGCCTGGTTACCCTTCAGGCGCCAGGCTTCGGCAAGGTAGTAATAATTTTCTCCACTGCCCGGGTGAAGGTTGACTGCCTGTTCCAGTGTCTGGATGGCCTCATCGAGTTTGTTTTCCTTAATGAGAATTTGTGCCTGACTGGAAAGCTCCAGGCTCGCAATCGCTCGTGGATTGGGCGCCTCCCGGGGCGCTTGGGTAGTCTCGGAGGGCGGGGTTACCGGTTCCGATGGTTGCTGCGTTTCCGGAGCGGTGGTTTCTGGAGGAAGTGTCGTTTCCGGGGGGAGAGCCTGGGAGGATGATTCGGGGGTCGTTATCGGCTTCACGCCGGCGCAACCGATCAGCAGCAAGAGGAGACATCCGGTGATAAATTTCTTAAAATCCGGGAACAATTTTTTTTACTCCTTCCAGAAAGTTTAAAATCGGGGACGAGCATACATGCATCGTACAGGTTTTCGTGGGTGCGGTGCCGGTTAAAAAGATTTCTTCCGTCGTGTTGGGGCAGCATTTGTTGGCAAGCATTCCACTGTCTTTACAGATGGTGCGTGTCTCAATCCCCGGCGGCTTGACGAACCATTCCCCGGATACGTACTGGGGCAGGGATTTCATCAGATCGGCCCATATGGGCAGGGCGGCACGGGCTCCGGTGGCATGATCGATGTTCTCTCCGTCATCGAATCCCACCCACACCAGCGCCAGGATGTCCGGCGTGTAACCCACGAACCAGGCATCCCGGGAGTCGTTGGTGGTGCCGGTCTTTCCGGCCACGGGCCAGTCGACCCCCAGGTAGCTCAGAGACCTGGCTGTTCCGATCTCCACCACGCTTCGCATCAGATCACTCATCATATACGCTTTGGCGGGACTTATCAAACGTTCGATGCGTGCATGCCGGCTCTCCAGAACCCCCCCGGACTTGTCCACCACATCCTTGATGGACAGGGGGAACGGAAGAACACCGTCGGCGGCAAACGTGCAGTATGCCCGGGCCAGCGTAAGAGGTGTGATCTCCCGGGAACCCAGAACCATTGACGGGTAGAAAGGCCCAGAGGGATAAAGATGGAAGGCCTTGGAGATATCTACAACACGTTTTAACCCAGGGGCGGTTGCCAGATTGACATCGGCGATGTTCGGGGATGAGCCGAAACTGTCGGCAAATGCCAGGTTAACGGTGGCGATATTCTCGGATTTGGCCAGAGCGTCCCGCAGGGTGAGTTCCTCCGGAGCGTCCTCTTCGAAATTTTTAACCGGCCAGGGCTTTCCGTCGATCATAAAGGTCCGGGGGGTATTTGACAGCTTCGATATCGGGGTCAAGCTGTCCAATGCGCTGAGATACACAAACGGCTTGAAGGCGCTTCCCGGTTGGCGCATGGCATCGGTGGCCCGGTTGTACTGACTCGCCCCGTAGTCGCGGCCGCCCACCATGGCGAGGACGTATCCGGTTTTAGGCTGCATGACCACAACAGCGCCCTGAAGCTGTTTTTCCGGGTCGCTCCGTTTCAGAGCCGGATAGAGAGTCTCGATACGGGTGAGTCCCCGGTCAAGGGCGTCTTTCGCCGCAGCCTGGACCTGGGTGTCGATGGTCGTATAGATGGAAAGGCCTTCGGTTGTCAGCGTTTCCTTTGAATAGAGCTCCATCAGCTGGGCCGTCAGGTAATCCATAAAATATGGGGCCTGGCGGTCCTTGGGCGTATAAGGGGCGGGTTTCAGGGGGGTTGCCAGAGCCGTTTTCAGTTCATCCTCTGTCAGCCATCCTTCCTGGAACATGGACGTCAGCACGGTATTGCGTCTTTTCAGGCAGGCATCGGGATTTTTATAAGGCGAATAGAGATTCGGGGCACGAATCATGGCTGCCAGGGTGGCGGCTTCCGCCACTGTGAGCTCCGAAGCCTCCTTGTCGAAATAAAAGCGGGCCGCCTCGGCCATGCCGCCAATGGCCACGGAACCCCGCTGTCCCCAGTATATCTCGTTCAGATAGATTTCCAGGATGTCCGTCTTACTGAATTTGAATTCCAGCAACACCGAGATCAGGAGTTCCTTGAGTTTGCGACTGTAGGTTCGCTCGGGCGTCAAAAAGAAGTTCTTGGCAAGCTGCTGGGTGATGGTGGAGCCCCCCTGGCGGATTCCCCCGGCCCGCAGGTTGGCGACAATGGCCCGCAACACCCCCTTTATGACGAATCCATGGTGTTGGTAGAATGCGTGGTCCTCGGCCGCCAGAACGGCATGGATCACATAGGGGGGAAGTTTCCGGGCGGAGAGGAGCCGTCGGCGTTCTCGGTTCGGACCGTAGTATAGCATCAACTCTTCGGGTTCGAGTTCGAGAAGCGAAATGGTTTTTCCCGTGTCCAGATTCGTGATGTCTTCCACCTGGTTGTCCCGAAGATCGATTCGAACCCGCTTGCTTTGCTGATTGAACGTGGGCGACTGAAAATCATGGAGGTATATGTTGATGACCCGGGCGGATGTCTGCATTTCCCCCTGCCGCCCGGGGATGTGGCCCGCTTCCCGGTACCCGAGTCTGCCGAGCTTTTCGACGAGCAGGGAGCGGTTGATCCGCTCTCCCGTATACAAAAGGGTGGTGTCGGAATAGACCTTGGAGGGAAAATCCCACAGGCGACCTGCAAAGCGCTGGTCGATCTTATGCGAAAGCAGCACCATGTAGACGGCCGCCGTCGCTGATACGGCGATGAAAAACAGCAGGAAAGCGACGGTGAACTTCCGCCATATCCGCCGTTTCGGCCGGGAAGGTTCTTTTTGTTTTTTTTTCATATTTCCCGGGAACTCCGTATACAGGTAGTACCATTGGATTCGATATATCCAGCACGAATCGGATGGACCGGCCCGGTTTCAATAGTCCTGTGCTTATTATCCTGTATTGCGCGTTGGTGCAAGTCTTGGTGAATGAGGGTGGGGAATGAGCAGAAAATAAGGAGTTCAGGTTTGTGGTGACCCCCTGATTTTCACCCGGCCCAGCTAGTTGGCCTGGCATTTGACGTGGTTGTGGAGGCATGCGACAGCCCTGCTCGTATTTCCGGCAAGCTTGTACCATGGAAGTGGTTGTGATAGCAGTTAAAGTAATAGGGAGGGCATAGGGCAGGGGGCTTGAGTGTCGAAGGACTCGATATACGAAAAATATCCGAGGACGGTGGAGGCGGTTGTCGATAAACTTCTGAAGGGGATGAGCTTCCAGGATAAGACCCGTGTGGCCAACATGGGGCCGGAGAAGCTGGTGGAGCTGCACAGGGCCTTCGGCCAGCAGATCCAGCTCGAATTCCGCCTCCCGGGGAATGATCCCTTGATGCACGCGTGTGCGCTTTATGCCGGGCTTCCCGAGCTTTCCGGGGACCAGGCCGCCTATGTCATCCTGAAGGTCCTATGGGCCAAACTGCAGACATCAAACGTACTGAAGGTGTTGAAATGATTGATATTATAAAGCAGTTTTTTTCAAACGGCACGAACGCGAACCATTCGAACGCAAAAAACGGCTCAGAGCACGATTTGATGGTGGCGACCTGTGCGCTGTTTCTGGAAATCGGGCGAATCGACGAGAGGTTTACCCCGACGGAACTCAATACCCTTCTGACGATTCTCAAAGAAAAATACGGTCTTTCCCAGGAAAATGCCGATGCGTTGATTCAGGAGGCGGACCGGGCGCTTGAAAATAGTATCGACTATTGGCATTTTACGAATCTCATCAATCAGAACTATTCCATGGAGGAGAGAATCGGCATCGTGGAAACCCTCTGGCGCATCGTATTTGTGGACGGCAAAATGGATGGGCATGAGCATTATCTGATGGATAAACTCGGGACGCTCCTTCACCTCACCCATGACCAGCTTATCGCTGCCAAGTTGAAGGTGCTTCATGCCGGTGATCAGTCGCGGAAGAACTGAAACAGAAAAGATGTCCACGAAAGACACGAAAGGCACGAAAAAAGGAAAAATTTTCGTGAGCTTCGTGTTTTTCGTGGACTGGAATCAATTTGTCCATGATCATCCCCTTTGAAAAACTCAGCGAGGAAACGCTTGAAAACCTGATTGAGGAATTTGTTTCCAGGGAAGGCACGGACTCGGGATATGTGAAGGGATCTCTCGAACAGAACGTCACCAGGGTCAAAGGGCTGCTCCAGAAAAAGCTGGCTTTTATTGTCTACGACGAGAAGACGGAGACGTGCAATATCGTTTCGGCGGAGTTTCTTAAGGGCCGACATTAGCGGCAGGTTCACCGCTTAAAACAAACTGTCCACAAAAGACACGAAAATCACGAAAAAAGGGAAAAATTTTCGTGATTTTCGTGTCTTTCGTGGACAGGAATGATCAGAAGACTTGGCTCTCAGTTAGCAACTGCACCCAGAGGAGCCACATCCCGAATCCGTATCGCATCCGGAGGCGCACCCACCGCTGCAGGCGGACACCTGGGTGGGGGTGTCGCTGATGCCCACCACCTCGACGTCAAAAACCAGTGACTCGCCGGCCAGGGGATGATTCAGATCCAAGGTGATTTTTTCATCGGTGACTTCGGTGATCTGGGCCGGGATTTGCTGACCGGTGGGGGCGGAGAGCCCAACGGTCATGCCCACCTCGGGAGTAAACCCGGGGGGAACCTCTTTTCTATCGATGCTCTGGGTACAACTTTCATCCCGCTCGCCATAGGCTTCATCCGGTGAGAGGGTGAAGGTTTTTTTCTCGTTCAGGGCCATGCCCTGGAGTGCCTTTTCAAAACCCGGGATCATCTGCCCGGCACCCATGTGAACTTCCAGGGGCTGGCGCCCTTTGCTGGAATCGAATACCTCACCGTTTTGAAGGGTTCCGGTGTACTCGACACTGACGAATTTACCGTTTGCAGCTTTTTCCATGATATCTCCTTTTTTTGGTTTAGGACAACCTATGCACGATATGGGGGTTGTCAAGCCGTTTTGGAAAATCGCTGCTCAATCCCATGCAGGGCGGCGCCATGGGCGCCGAGCATATCCGGATCCTCAGGAACTAAAAAGGGCCCGGGCAGGGCTTCCTGTAGAAGCCTTACAACGCAAGGATTTCGAGCAACACCGCCGGCGAAAAGAACCGGCTGGGTGAGCCCCACCCGGTTGAGCATAGCGATGGTCCGCCGGGCGATCGAGGCATGAAGTCCCAAGGCAATGTTACGGGGATCGTGTCCCTGGGCCATGAGGGAGACGGCTTCGGTTTCGGCAAACACCGTACACATCCGGTTGATGGCAAGGGCGGCGGTGCCGCCCAGGGCATAGGGGCCGAATTCCCGTACCGGCATTTGGAACACATTGGCCATGTGCTCAAGGAATTTGCCGGTACCGGCCGCGCACCGGTCGTTCATTTCGAATTTCATGACCCTGCCGCCGGGGACAAGGGAAATTACCTTGGTGTCCTGGCCGCCGATGTCCAGAAGAGTCCGGACCTCCGGATAGAGCCGGCTTGCCCCCAGTGCATAAGCCTTGATTTCGGTGATGGTGTCCACGGGCGCGCACATGTCCGTATTGGCCAGAAGATTTCGCCCGTAGCCGGTGGCGACGATGTGGTCGGGAACGGCACCGTCGAGCAGCTTCCGAACCTGGGAAAGCGGCTGAAACGTGGTGGCGGCCTTGTCCTGATGAATCACCTTCCCCTTGTCGATGAGAACCAGCTCGATGGATCTGGACCCGATATCGATGCCGGCGATCATTTTCCCCCCACCATCTCCACGAAGGCTTCCACCCGGGTTTTAAGCTGGGCCACATCTTCCATACTGTAATCGGTCTCGATGGAAAGCATGGGAATGTCGGCTTTCTGAAGCGCTTTTTCAACTTTCAGCGCTTCGTGCCCATAAGGCTGGCAGAACATCAGGGCATAGTGAATAACGCCGTCGGCTTTAAGTTCCCGGGCCATGCCGGTGATGTTGTCCAGCCGTTCGGTATTGGGCGTAAAACAGGCGCAGTCGATCTTCATGTAACGGTCGCAGACGGCATCGATCATTTCTTCCACCGTTTCTCCGGACTCGCCCACAAGGTCCCGGGTGTTTCGGGTGCCGATGCAGGATTCCTCTCCCACCACCACGGCGCCCGAGCTTTCGATGACAAAGGGCAGTTTCCAGTTGGGAACGGCCATGGGACATCCGGAAAGCATGAGTCGCGGGGTTTTGGCGTCCACGATGCCTTCATTTTTTGAAATTCTTTCCTCCAGCTCATCGCAGAGTTTGTTGATGCTCTGGGTGAAGCGCACCGGATCATCGTAAAAACTGACCTGGTTGATGAGAAGCACGTCCCGCCCGCTGATGGGCGTGGGGACAGCGGCTCGAAGCCTGTTGAGCCGCTGAAGCGCCCGGCGTCGGTCGTTGACAGTCCGGATCGCTTTTTTCAGGCTGTCGGCGGTGATGAGATTCCCGGTGAGCTTTTCAAGGGCTTCCTTGTAGCGAAGCACCTCCGATTTCCATAAGCCCCTGTCTGCCTCATTCTTCTGTTGGGGCACTTCCATGACATGCATGGGGACATAGTCGGAGAAGGATTCATAAGCTTTCTTTTTACCATCGCAGGTGGTTTCTCCCACCACCAGGTCACAGGATTCGGTAAAGGGACAGATGCGGGCCAGCTTGAAGCCGATGAAAGATTTGATGAGTGCGCAGGTATTTCGGGGCACCAGTTTTTCCGCGGATTCCTGGCCGACTTCGGCGCCGGCGCAAAGGCCCACTTGGACGGCGCCTGCAGCCAGCGTCAGCTCTTCGGGAACAAAGACGCAGAAGGTGCCGATCACCTTCCGGCCTTCGGCCTTGGTGTCCTGGAGTTCCTTGATTCGAAGCCCGTGGACTTCCGACAGCACAAAGTCCAGATATTCCATTCCTTTGAGACGGCCGTCCTGGGACATGTAAATGTCGCCGTAGAATTTTCCCAGAACCTCCAGGAGTCCGTCATGGGCCGGCAGATCCAGGTTCAGCTTCTCCCACATTTCATGATACTGTTCGTTTGCCATTGAAATTCCTTTCCGAAAACATGAAGTTGATAGGGGCCTTTCAAGGCTTTTGTCCGTCCAGCCGCCCAGCCTCCCAGCATCCCCGGCGACGGGGATTAAATATTGATCACTTTGTCCGCCAGTTGAAGTGCCGTGACGATATCGAGCATGTTGGTGGTTTCCCCGACCTTCTTTTCATCCAGGAGGTCAAAGTGGGTCAGGCAGGTACCGCAAACGAGGATTTTGATCCTCGATGCCTCCAGGGCCTGAAGATCCGGAAGGACCTCTGAACCGGTGACGGTCAGCTTGACGCCGCCGTTGATAAAGACCAGACGCCAGAGCGAAGGTCCCATCTCCTTGAGGGTTTTAATGAAATTGATCATCAGCTTTCGGCCCAGCTCGTCGTCCCCGTGCCCGATGCGATCCGTGGCCGCCATGATTATGATTTTTCCCGTTTCCTCAGAGGGATCGTAGGAGCTGGCAAGTTCGGGGGCCGGGTCGACGCCTGGGGAACCTTCGCCGGTTATATAAAAACCCCCATTCTTTTCCGTAACGGAAAAACCGAAGTTTTTTGATTCCAGAAAGAGGACGACATTTTCCTTGGACGCCTTGTTGTCCACAATGATGGTCAGACGGCCTTCCCGCTCTTCTTCAATTGCGGCCTTGGTCAGGAGGACCGGCGCGGGGCAGGAAAGCCCCCTGGCATCTATTTCTTTCATTGACGTTTCCTTTTGAAATTGGCTCTATTCAACAATGATTTTCTCGTCAGGCCCCCTGACGACTTCTCCGATAATGGCCGCGGCATTGTCGCCATATTGTCTGATTTTTGTCAGAAGCGAGTCGGCATCCTCCTGTGCCACACTGACCAGAAGCCCGCCGGATGTCTGGGGATCGAAGCAGACATAGGGCAGAAACCGGCCGGCGGATGGTGCGAAGGACACCATCCAGCCGCGAAAATCCCGGTTTTTATGCACCGCCGCCGGCATCAGACCCATTCGGGCGAAATCGACGGCTCCCGGAAATACGGGGACCTTCGACGTGTCGATGCGGGCGCCCAACCCGGAGCCTTCCACCATTTCCGCCAGATGGCCCAGGAGCCCGAACCCCGTGATATCCGTGCAGGCATGAACTGTAAATTCGCTTGCGGCCTCTGCCGCCGCCTTATTGAGCCGGGTCATGGCGTTGACGGCCGATTCCGAAATGTCTTCGGGAACCATGTCGGCCTTCATGGCCGTCGTAATAATGCCCGTGCCGATGGGCTTTGTCAGGATCAGCCGATCACCTTCACATAGGCTCTTCTTGGTGAGCACCCGGGACGGATGAATAAATCCGGTGACCGCCAGACCATACTTGAGTTCCTTATCCTGGATACTATGGCCGCCCATCAGGACCACCCCTGCTTCTTTCATTTTTTCAATACCACCCTCCAAAATCCGCCGGAGCACCGCCAGATCCATCACCCCAAGGGGAAAGGCAACAATATTCAGGGCCGTCCTGGGAACGCCGCCCATGGCATAGATGTCACTCAAGGCGTTTGCCGCCGCGATCATTCCGAAGCGATAGGGATCCTCCACCACCTGGGTGAAAAAATCGACGGTCTGGATCATGGCGATATCGTCTGTAATTCGATAGACGCCGGCATCGTCGGGTCGATCAAGACCCACGAGCAGGTTTTTGTCCGTCGGAAGATCGAGCCCTTTCAATGCATCCGCCAGCTCCCCGGGAGGCAATTTCGCAGCGCATCCGCAGGAAGCGGTCTCCCTCAGTTTTTGTTCGGTTGGGCTTGTGGCCATTTTCCCTCCGATGTATACATAATTTGCAGAAATATCAGATAGTCAGAAATTCGGTCAAATTGTAAATGCCGATCTGATAGAGTACTCGAATAGGCATTGTCTATGAATCGGTTGCCTTGTTCAGGAAAGGGGATGAACACCGTAAAATGAATTTAAATACAAAGGCGGCGGTTTTTGGGATTGACATAACTGTTAAGATATGTAAAACTATGTTAAAAGTTCACAAAACAAAAGGAAGAGCATTTTTTTCGAAAGAAATATCCACGAATTTAGTGCCTACGAAATCTTTGATTTCTCCGGGGGGGAGGGCACTAAATGCCGACAACCGGCTGCAGTAGCGTCTGCAGCCGGTTGTGTTTTTTATCCCTTTGATTGAATTCGTTCAGAAACAGCAGGCGGTGCGAATGAACAGTTCGATTTCAGGGTGAACAGGAGAATTAGAATGGCCTCTTGTGAAAAGTGCAAATTCCGAAGCATATATGATCAAACCCCCCGGTCCTTTTTAGGGAAGCTCTGGAAGTGGCATACCCGATGGTGCCCAGGCTGGAAGAAATATTTGAAGTCGCTTTCGAAGGAAGAGCGGGAAGCCGTGGAGCGGAAGTATAGCTGAATTACTGCGCCATACTTGGCGAGTGTCGATACCGCAATATGTAAAAAATTATTCTCTGGAAGCGAAAAACTTTTCAAAAATTTATGCGCCAGCGGCTTACAATTAAAGAAGAAAAAACGTATGATGCTTCGCAATTTGGGTTCTAGGTAGGGTTGATCCTCGTCTTTCAGTGCCGCTGCACGTTGAAAGGTTTGCCTGTCGGTCGAGGATCTGAAAACAGACCCGGAGCCTTCAGGCGGCGGCCACCACCATCCCCCCCCCCGGTGGTGGCCTGCCCATCTGTATCCACTGAATTCCCGCAGAAATCCCTAAGAAATATTCTCCCCGGATTATTTGCCTTTATATACAGGCTTGCGCTTTTCACGAAATGCGGCCAGACCTTCCAACCGGTCTTCCGTGGGAATGAGAACCCGGTATGCATCCGTTTCGATGGCGATTCCGGTATGAAGATCTGTTTCAAGGCCGCAGTTGATGGCCTTTTTGGCCTGCTCGAGGGCGAGGGGGCCTGCAAGACACATCTCAGCGGCCATTTTTCTGGATTCATCCAAAAGCGCCCCGGGCTCACAGACCTTGTTCACCAGACCGATTTCCAGAGCTTCCTGGGCACTGACGCGCCGGCCGGTGTAAATGAGCTCTTTGGCCTTTCCTCGGCCGATGAGTCTTGGCAAGCGTTGGGTTCCCCCGGCACCAGGGATAATGGCCAGTCTTGTTTCCGTAAGCCCCATGGTAGCGGTGCTCGCGGCGATGCGGATGTCGCATGCCAATGTGATTTCCGTTCCGCCTCCGAAGGCTGCACCGTTTATGGCGGCGATAACCGGTTTGTTAAGATCCTCGATGCTGGTGAACAGGTTGCGCTGCTTGAAGAGGAATTCATTTACCTGCAGTTCGGTCAAGGTCGCCCGTTCCTTCAGATCAGCTCCGGCACAGAAAGCTTTTTCTCCGGCGCCGGTCAGGATTACCACCCGAATTTCCGGGCGGAACCGGACTTGAGCGATCTGCTCCGTTAGCGCCTCCACCTGAGCGAAATTGAAGGAATTCATTGCCTGGGGGCGGTTCAGCGTTAAAATGAGAACCTGATCTTTTTCCTCTGCCAGAATAACAGGATCGTTCATGGTTGTCTCCTTTGGTAAAAGAAAAGGCACAGAGGCACAAAGGCACAAAGTTAACGACCAAAGACTATTGACCTCTGATCTCCGACCTCTGCCGTTAACATCCGATATACCGGGAAATCACCAGTCGCTGGATCTCGGAAGTTCCCTCGCCGATGTCGAGCAGCTTCTGGTCCCGGTAGAATCTCTCCACGCCATAGTCTTTCATCAGGCCATAACCGCCGTGAATCTGGACGGCATTGTCGGCCACGCGGCCCATCAATTCCGAGCAGTAGAGCTTTGCCATGGCGGCTTCCTTGGCAAAGGGACGTTTCTGGTCCCGGAGCCAGCAGGCCTTGTAGAGAAGATTTCGCGCCAGTTCGATTTCCGTGGCCGCGTCCGCGAGCTTGAAGGCGATTGCCTGGTTTTTGCAGATCGGCCTGCCGAACTGTTGACGCTCTTTCGCATATTTCAGGGCCATTTCGTAGGCGCCCTGGGCGCCGCCGAGACCCATGGCGCCGATGGAAAGACGCCCGCCGTCGAGGGTTGCCAGCATCTGGTGGAAGCCGTCTCCCTGCTTCCCGAGGAGATTTTCTTTAGGGACCCGCACATTGTCGAAATAAAGCTCAGCTGTATCCGATGCCCGCCACATCATTTTGTTGTGCATGGTTTTCTGGGTGAATCCCGGAGTGCCCGGTTCCACGATGATGCACGAGTACTCCGGCTTTCCGTTGGGAAGGGTGCCGGTGACGCATTGAACCGTCACACCAAGGGTCAGTTCGGAGGAAGCGTTGGTGATAAAGATTTTCGAGCCGTTGATGACCCATTCGTTGCCTTCCAGAACCGCGGTCGTTTTGGAACCACCGGCATCGGAACCTGCTTCCGGTTCAGTGAGCCCAAATCCCCAGAGCCCTTCACCGCGACAGAGTTTGGGCAGATATTTCTTTTTCTGCTCCTCGTTTCCGAAGTAATAGAGGGGGCCGATGCCCAGTGAGTTGTCCGCAGCGACGGTGGCTGCTTGGGATCCGTCCACCCGTGCGACTTCCTCCACGGCGATGATGTATGAAATGTAATCCATGCCCTGGCCGTCGTATTCTTCCGATACGAACATGCCGAAGAGCCCGATTTCCCCCATTTTTTTTGTGAGTTCAACGGAGAAAGTCTGGGTGTCGTCGAGTTCAGCCGCAACGGGTGCAATTTCCGTTTGAGCAAATTTCCGAACTTCCTTTCGAAGCATTTCCTGGTGTTTTTCCAGATCGAAGTTCATGAGTAGCGCCTTTCAAATAGATTAAAGTTTTTATTTCTGATAAACATCTCTTAAAATTTTTACCACAGAGGACACAGAGAGCACAGAGAACCGCTTTTTATTTTTTTATATTTTTCTCTGTGCTCTCTGTGTCCTCTGTGGTGGATATATTTTTATGCGTTCACAATGAATTACGGACGAAGATGCTCGGGCAGCACGGCCTTTTCTTCCCAGTCAGAAGGAATCAGCTGCCCCGGTTTCTCTCCCATCTTATCTTTTCGTTTGAAAAGGCCCGGACGGCCGAACTTCGGATGCCCTTCCTTGATGGTTCGGCCGTTGATTGCCGCTTCCGATCGGAGTCGGTAACCAACAGTCTTTTCCATCTGCCGGCCCAGCCACAGGACCCGGTCCACGTCATACCCGTGTTCGATGCCCATCTCGTCGATTTGGACCAGCGTGTCTTCAAGGCATACCAGCCCCACGTACCGGGCATCCTCGTAGTAGTAATCCCCGGTACCCCGGATGGGGCAGTCGTCCAGAAAATTCGCAGGTTGTCCGCCCAAACCGCCCAGGGTGGCCTCGAAGTGGGTAATTCCCGCCTGCAGGCATGCCAGAACGGATGCGGAGGCCATGCGCTTGGTTTCGTGAAAGTGGGCAATGTGAACGTCCGGGTTGGGAATCTCATCAAGGATCATGGCGTAATATCGGTAAACTTCTGCTGCGGAGGCGCTGCCGTCGTGATCGGCATGCTCGACATCGTGGGCGCCGATCTCAAACCACCGCTTGGTGAATTCCACGGCGTCTTTCAACTCCGTCGCACCGCCGATGGGGCTTCCCCAGATGGTGCTGACCGTACCGCACATCTTCAGGCCCGCATCGTTTGCCTTTTTCGTGGCACGTTCGGCTTCTTTCCAGTACTCGGGCAGCGTGCAACCGGAGTTGGCAAAGTGATGCTGTTCCTCGGTGGAGACCATCATCAGCACCCGGTCCGGGCCTACGCCTTTTTTCTTCAACTCGATGGCGTTATCCACCGCGCCTTCCCGAATGGTGACCGCCGTCACGGTCACATCGTCCATATTGATTCCGTATCGGTCGCATTTTTTCAGAAAGCGATCACTTCGAAGGTGTGCCAACACCTCTTCGGCGTCACTGAACTGAGGCATAATGTAGGGGTTCCCGAGGTTGGTGACCTCGATGTCCTTACAGCCCGCCAGAATCATGTTTTCCGCGTAGAAAATTTTGGCCTTGGTGGAGATAAATTTTTCAAGATGCTGAAAGCCGTCCCGAACCGTGATATCTCCTATGGTGACCTTTCTGGGCATTCTCGGAAAAATTTTCCAGTAATCGTATTCCGTCATGTCAAACCTCCTCAATAAATATACCGTTAAGCAAGTAGTCTTATTTTATCTTGTATGCTTCCCAGCTTTCCAGCCTCCCAGCATCCAAGCCCCCATCAGGGGCTAGAATCTTACGTTTCCAAACGATGGTTCTCCAATGGGTTTCAGCAGGCTCACCTCGAAGGCCATGGCGAGCCAGTCTCGAATCTCGAAAAACTTGAGCACTCGATCGCTCAGCAGCCGGGAACCACAGTAAAAAGGATGGGCTTCCCCGTCATATTTGTTGATCATTTCGTTCCTAAACGCCTCTTTTTCATCGTCCGTCATGGGATTTCCCCGGGCCGCACGGTTTCTCTCTTCAAGGGAAAGGAGAACGCCTGCGGCGCTCCGACCGCTCATAACCCCGGTGCGCGCCCGCATGGTGTGAAACAGGAAGTGGGGGCGATAGGCCCGGCCGCACATCCCGTAATTGGCGGCTCCGTTGTCCGGCCCGATCACGATCTGGATCCGGGGAACCTGTGCACAGGAGACCGCCCGGACCATATCCGCGCCGTATTTACCGATGCCGCTGTGTTCGGATTCCGATCCCACCATATACCCCGGAGCGTTCTGGACGAACAGCAGAGGGGTTTTGTCGTGGCTGCAGCGGATGATCCATTCGGCGGCCTTCCGGGCGGCTTCGGCAAAGATGATGCCTACGGAGTTCGAGGCGATGACACCCACGGGAAGTCCCTTGATGCGGATTTTCCCGGCCACGATATTGTCCCCCCGTCCGGGAGCGTAGTCTTTTTTATATTCATAGAGTGCACTGTCGTCCGCAATTCCGGCAAGAAATTCCCGGACATCGATTCCTTTATGCTCGGCGGCCGGTAGATTTTCGTAAATGGATTCCACGGGTAGCTGCGGAGGAGATTCCGCATACCGATGGGAGTGGACGGTCTGGGGTTTCTCGAGGGCCAGGATTTCCCGTACCTTCGCAATGGCATCATCCTGATTTTCGCAAAAGTGGTCGGCACCGCCACTGATCTGGGTGTGCACCCGGGCGCCCCCCAGATCTTCCGCCGAGATCTCCTCGCCCAGGGCCATTTTTACCAAAGGCGGACCGCCCAGAAACGAATAGGACAACCGGTCGATCATCACCGACTGACAGGCCATGAAGACGATATACGCTCCCCCGGCGGTGTTTCCGCCGGTGCTCATGGTGACCTGTTTGAGTCCTTTGGCCGACAGCCGGGCCATGTTGTAGAACATGGAACCGAAATGCCCGTCATCGGGAAACACATCCGCCTGAAGGGGCAGGAAGGCGCCTGCGGAGTCCGCGATATAAACACAATCCAGTCCGCACTGTTCGGCGATGGCCTGGGCGCGAATATGCTTTTTCAGTGTAATGGGAAAATAGGCGCCGGCTTTGACCCTGGAATCATTTCCGAATATCATGGTCCAGCGGCCGTTGATTTTTCCGATACCGGTAACGATGCCGGCACAGGGGACGTCTTCCACCCCAGGGTAGCCTATGCCGAACCCTGCAATCCGGCTGAGCTCGAAAAAATATGTCTCCGGATCGATCAGCTGTCCAATCAGGTCCCGGACGGGTCTCTTGTTCTGTTTGGCCAGTTTGGCCACGGCCTTTTCACCGCCCGGCCAGTATGCCTTCTGAACAAGTTCCTCGAGTTTCTGCTCTTCCTGTTCCCAGTGCCGGCGATTTTCTGCTGCTGAAGTTGTCATGGTTTTCCCCTTCACGGTGAAATTGATTTATGATCCTGTCTTCCCGCGGCGCATCCGCTCAATTCGCAATTTGGGACTTGCATTCGCAAAAACTTGCATGTATTGTCCCAAACATCCATCAATTTTTGAGTACGCAGGTGGATGCGTCATTGCGGTGTTAAAATAACGATATATCTGAGCGAGCGCTCAATCACTCCATATACCTATCAATCTTTTGGCTTGTCAAGCATAAAATGAGGACCCGGGGAAAGGGCAAGGTTCGAAGGGGGCCATTAGATATTTCGGAGCAGGCAGATGACACTGAAAAGAGAAGATCTTTCACAAGTTGTCCAAACCCAGATAAAAAACCCCGATCTTGTCGAGCGAAGGCGACGTCAAATTGTGGAGGCCGCCGTGCCGCTTCTGGTAAAAAACGGTTTCCATAAAACCACCACCCGGCAGATTGCCAAAGCCGCCGGTTTTTCCATCGGCACCCTGTATGAGTATGTGGCCTGCAAGGAGGATGTCCTGTACCTGGTCTGCGAAGCCGTTCACGATCAGATCGAAAGAAGGATCGGGGATGTTCTCTCCCATGTCCAGAAAGGTCGGGAGGCGCTGGCCGCCATGGTCCGGGAGGTTTTTCTCACCAGCCACCGGTTAAGCGATGTATATCTTTTGATGTACCAGGAGACCCACGCCCTGCCGCCCCAGTGGCGCGAAAAGGTACTGGCGAACGAGCTTCGGATCAACGAGTTGATTCACAAGGGACTTCAGCGGATCGCCGAATCGGGTGACCTGGGGGATCTGGATGCATCCGACCTCAAACTTTTATCCCATAACATATCGGTCATGGCGCATATGTGGACATTCCGGCGATGGATCCTTTCCAAGGAATTCACCATCGAAGAGTATATTGCCCGCCAGACGGAATACATCCTTAAAATGGTCGCCGATAAAAAATAGCACTCCGCAGATTTGAAAAGGCAAACAAAAGCAAGAATCCGCAGATTACGCAGATTTTCACAGATTATTCAAATGCCTGTTACAATATTGCATCCATGCCGGGGCATTGGCAAAATCAGCGAAGCGTTTTTGTGTCTCACATTGCAGTTTTTTTGTTTTTAATCTGCGAAAATTTGCGTCATCTGCGGATAGCTATGTGGTTATTTTTTCCACTTCCACCAACGTCTGGCTGCTCATGGCCGTAATGAGCGGATCGAAGGCCTTTTCCGGATCGACGCTGTACATCAGGTTCACGTTCGCCCCTCCGTCCAGGATCGGATAGTCGTCTAAGCCCAGCTCGCTGCAGCCCTGCCACCAGCCGTGGAGCATCATCACCGTGTCCCGGCGGATACCTGGGTAAAGCTCGGCCTTCACTTTCAGCTCACCATGGGGGGAGGCCACCCGGACCCAATCCCCGTTGGTGATGCCGCGTGCGGCTGCCGTATCCGGATGGATGTGCAGCAGAGGATGGGGTGAAATCTCCCTCAAGGCCGGTACATGCCTCAGCCATGAGGCGGTAAAGTTCTTGGATGTGTGGTAGTCCGAAAGGATAAGCGGATATTTTTCAGCCAGTTCGGGGGTGCCGGTGATGCTTTCAGGCGGTTCGTGCCACATGGGAAGCGGGCTGAAACCGGCCGCCTCGAAGGTTTCATTATAGATTTCCACCTTGCCGTGGGGGAGGAACGGGGCACCGGAAAAGCGGGGGCTTTTCCGTTTAAAGAATGTTTCGTAGTTTTCATAGGCCCGGGGGAGCGGTTTGTAGGCAATGCCGGTAGGACGAGTTACCAGTTCATCGATGGTGACGCCGAACGGCGAGAGCATATCGTTCATTGCGACGGTCAGATCCCCGTGCCAGAAATCCTCTCCATAGCCCAGGGCCACTCCGAGGTCGAGAAAAAACTCATGGGTGGATTTATAGTCTCCCAACGGCTCGATAACCGGGCGGTAGGCCATAAGCCAGTTGATCTTGCCGTCAAAGATGCGGCTGCATTCATAGGTGGTGGACACCGGCAGCACGATATCCGCCCACTTCATATCGGCGGTCCGGGCCACATCCACGACCACATAAAAGTCAAGTTTTTGGAGGGCGTCCACCACCCGTCGGGAACCCCGGGTGGTGACGCTGGGCTGGGTGCCGGGAGCAATCACCGCGCGGATAGGGTACGGCTTTTCAGTGAGAATGCTGTCGAAAATTCTGTAATAGGCGGAGGAAAGCCCTTCCATGAAGGGCTGAAAGGTCCTGGGGAATTCGGGGCCCACTAGCTTTTCGACCATTTCGGGGGTGAACCGCTCCCGCAGAGTGATGTCCTTGTGGCGTGGCATATCCGTGCAGACACCGGCAGGGCCGCCGAAAACATTCCCGCCGGGTCTGTCCAGGTGTCCGGTGACAGCAATGAGAATCGCCACGGCCCGAATAGTGTCGGAAGATGCAGGGGCGTGTTCAACGCCGTTTCCAAGGTCGATGGCCGCCCGCTTCGTGGTGGCGTACAGGCGGGCCACTTCCCGAATTTGATCGGCGGAAACGCCGGTGACGGTCTCCGCCCATTCGGGAGAGTATTGCCGGACATGGTCCCGAAGCTTGTCGTAGCCGTAGCACCATTTTTCCACAAACGGTTTGTCGATGAGATCTTCTCCCACCACCACATGCAGCATGGCAAGCGCCAGGGCCGCATCCGTTCCCGGCCGGACAGGCACCCAGATATCCGCCATCCCCACATCCGGCTCCACGGACGGTTTGATGGCGATCACTTTTGCGCCCTTTCGTTTCGCACCCACCAGAATTTTGGGGGCGCGCATGGCCGGAGCGGAGAAAACGGGCTGCCTGGCCCAGTAGATTAAAAGATCGCTTTCATGAAGCTGCGCCGATGGCCAGTCCCCCAACGTGTAGGTGAAGGAAAAGGCCCGCTGCATGGCGCAGATGCCGCTGTGGGCGAAATTGGGGCTGCCGTGGGCGGTAAGAAACCGTCTCAGAAGTTCTGAGTAGGACCTGAGCGCCGGAGAGAGAATGGCCAGCGATTCGGGGCCGTAAGTCTCCTTCTGGTGTTTCAGTTTGTCGGCAATGGTCTTAATGGCCTCGTCCCATGTGATTTTTTCGAATTTTCCTTCCCCCTTTTTCCCGACCCGCTTCAGAGGATATTTCAGCCGTTCCGGGGAATAGACCCACTGGGGGGCCGCCTGCCCCTTCGGGCATAGGGCGCCCTGGTTCACAGGGGACTCTTTCATCCCTGCTACCCGTACGAAACGTCCGTCCTTAACGAATGCATAAATACCGCAGCCGAAGGGCCCAGGTCCGCACATCCCACAGAAAGTGGGGACCACTTTTTCGCCGGATTTCTCGGCGATCCGTTGGGCATCCGTCAGCGATAAGGGACCCGGGGAACTATTTTGTTCATTACGTGTCATCTCGAACTCCGTCGTGGATAAAGCGGCCGGCCCCTGTCCTGATATTAGCGGCTGCAGCCAATTATTTCGGTATGTCATTTTTCTTCCTGCTCTTCGTGTTTTTCGTGGTGATTATAAAACTATAGGATTCAACCACGAAGAACACGAAGAGCACGAAGGTAAAGGCAGACAAGCGCCATCGGAACCATATCCGACAATAAGACCCCGGGCAAGGGGCTCACCGTAAAATTTATAAAAAGGACTGGTGAAACGTTTTGAAGCTGGCTCGATGAAAATGGAGTCGATTCGAGAACTTGAGGGGGAAACTGAGGGAAACGCCAAAGATTGGTGGTACGCCCGGCAGGATTCGAACCTGCGATCTTCAGCTCCGGAGGCTGACGCCCTATCCCCTGGGCTACGGGCGCAGAATTGGTCGGGAAAATAGCGGATCATCCCCGGGAAGTCAAGAGGGAAAAAATCCGGCGGAGCCGGATGCCGGGATGCGAGGAGGCCAGGATGCTGGGATGCTGGAATTCTGGAAGCCGAGGATGCGGGCGGACCTTGTTTATGGGGCAGCTGGTCTGGGTCCTTTTCGAGAAGCATACTTGAAAAAGTGCCCATCTTTTTGAAAGGTTTTTGCTTCCCAGCCTCCAAGCTTCCCAGCCTCCAAGCTTCCCAGCCTCCAAGCTTTCCCGCATTCGGCTTTGCCGAATTAGAGTGAAATCAGGCCTTTTTCAATCGCTTCCTTGATTTCCCCCACCAGGTAGAGGGAGCCGGCGATGCAGATCACGTCCTCCGGTCCGCTGGTTTGAATCGCAAAATTTAGGGCTATGGCGGCATCCGGGATGACGGTGATATCTTGGATGATTTTCTCGGCTTCTTTCTGCAGGGTGGCGGCAGGAAGGGACCGGTCGATTTTCGGCTGGGTCAGGACGGCTCTCTCGCACAGGGGAAGCAGACACCTGAGCATATCCGGAT
>JBECKW010000359.1:0-3908 GCA_040235505.1 Desulfobacterales bacterium | reverse complement strand
GCATCCTGATCGCTCAATTCGCCAACGATCTTCAGCGTGCGGGAACGCCCAAACGAGAAGCCATCCAGACGGCTGCCGGTATACGGCTACGGCCGATTCTGATGACCACGGCGGCCATGGTGCTGGGGGTGCTGCCGCTGGTGCTGGCCACGGGCGCCGGCGCCGCCGGCCGCTTTAACATGGGGCTGGTGATCATGACCGGTCTTTCCATCGGGACCCTGTTCACCCTCTTTGTGGTGCCGGCCATGTACATGCTGCTGGCTCGGGACCATACACGGCACCGGCAAGCTTGAACGCCGGGGTGAAACGTTTCGGATTGTTTCACCACGACCCCTGGAAGACAGACCTGGAAATCGATCGGATGGTAGAACATAGCTGCAAGATAATCGAAAAGAGCGGTATCGATATGGAATGCTTTGCGGTTGGTTCGGACATGTCCCTCACTGTGTAAAAGGGAACCTACAGGGCCGGCTGTTTGATTTTTTCCATAAAAGACCCGTAAAAATATCTGATAAGCTGATTAGGGGCATCGGATGTTTTTATGGGTAATTTATTGGAATAATTGTTGCATTTTTTTGCCCATAAAATGAAAAATATTGCATTCCCTGGGCCGCCACATAAAAGCACCTTCGATTTAATATGCTGTAATCATTGATTTTGAATAAATATCCTTTTCCGGCATGCCTTTTGCTGCATTTGTTACAGATACAGGCAAACCGGAAAGAGGAAAATGAAAAAAGCATATATCTTGTGCATAATTGTTTCTGTTCTTGTGTCGTGGCCGCAATTCATCTTTGCCGATAGTTTCAGTTTTTCCTTGAACACCGGCAATCAGAGCGATCAAAAAAGTCCCGCCGTATCCGAATCCAACGGAAACGGTCCGCCCGCCCACGCGCCTGCCTGGGGATATCGTTCAAAACATCATTATCGGTATTACCCATCCGCTTCTGTTTATTACGAGGCCAGTTCCGGGTTGTATTTTTACCTCAGCGGAGCGAATTGGCAGGCATCGGCATCCTTGCCGGATGCTTTGAAAGTGAAACTGGGAAGTTACGTATCGTTGGACCTGGACACCGACAAACCATATATTTACAACGATCAACATAGAAAACAATACCCGCCGGGTCAGACAAAAAACCAATCGGGTAAGATGAAAAAGAATCATTCAAAAGAACAAAAATAATAATTTCCCGTTCGCGAGTTGTCAGAGGGACAATCTCCCGGCACAATGGTAGGACTGAAGTTTGAAGAAGGAGGCAGGTATGAAGTTTTCAAAGCTATTTGTTGTCTTGATGGTGCTGTTTTCCGCTGGTTTTTTTGCCGGATGCAATGGAAGTTCGAATAATAATACGGATAAAGGCACCTTGTCCTTGAGCCTTACCGATGCACCCGGAGACTACGAGCATGTTTATGTAACTATAGATCATGTTGAGGCACATCGGGGGGATGGTGGAGACAACTGGATCTCTGTAGCAGATCCTCAACAAACCTACGACCTTTTGAACCTGACAAATGGTAGAATGGAGAATCTGGGTATCACTGAACTTGATTCTGGGAAATATACCCAGTTGCGGCTTTATTTAGGAGAGTCGGAAAATACCCTTAATTCTAATTTCCCTCCAAATTGTGTTGTCGACAAAGATGATGTAGATCACGAGCTAAAAATCCCAAGCGTATATCAGACCGGCATTAAACTGGTTCACGAATTCGAAGTCGTCTCAGGGCTCACCGTGGACTTAGTTCTGGACATTGACTCGGAGGCCTCTGTCGTTAAAAAAGCCGGTAGCAGCGGGCAATACATTATGAAACCTACGATAAGAGTGATTGATACTGTTGACAATTATATTCTGAGTGGGACAGTCACTGACGCCTCGGGGCCAGTGGGAGATGTTACAGTATCAGCACAAATCAACGATGAGGCGACTGGTGATTTGATAAGTGTATATTCCTCTACACATACCGACGCTGATGGGCAATACATGATGTATCTCGAGCCCGGAACATACACTATTGTGGCGTCGGCTCCACCGGGATATTCTCCGCAATGTACCGCAGGGATTGAAGCCGTACTTGATGGTGAAGAAGACTCCATGGACTTTACATTGCCTCCTGTCTCTGTCTCTGAAACGGGGACTGTTAGCGGGCATATCGACATAGCAAATGCAGAAGACACAGACAGCGTAAAGCTAAGTTTCAGGCAAGTAGGCACGTGTAATAAAGAAATAGAGGTTTACTCCGATAATTTTGGCTCGGGCAGCGATTATGGAATTCAACTTCCCGCTGGAGTATATACATTAGTTGCATCTTCGGAGGGTAGAGACGATCAAGTTTTTTCTAACTTGGATGTAGAAGCAGGAACCCCTGTGACCCAAAATATTTATTTTTAGAGTTATTTGTATTATTAAGAACTTTTATACTTAACCTGTCTGGGTTACTGGTGTTGTAGGTTTATTGTTTGTTGCCCCCTGAGTTGAACTTCCTGACCTCGCTCAGGGGGAACAGGCTCTGAAATGGCAACGCTGAGTTTTCGTCAAGTATTATGTAAGGCGAAATTGAGGTCGATTCTATCGACAATGTTGTTTCAGGCAGCTCCTATGAAATTGGTATACTACCCGCTGGTGATTACACAATAGGGGCAACTGTCAATGGAACAGAAGTTACAACCGATCCCCCCAACGTGGATGTACCAACCACCGGAGATGTGAATTTCGATGTTAAATTGACATAGTATCTGATTTCGTTCTTCACTTTCTTCGTGATCTTCGTGGTGATAGATCTTTTTCTTTGCAGGAAAACTTGGTATCAACTGGAACTATGGAAACGCAATTTGATCCCATCGATATCGACGAATCGTTTTGTTTCGGCTGCCATCCTGCCGTGCCATGCTTCAATGCATGCTGCCGGGATCTGAACCAGTTTTTAACCCCCTATGATATCCTTCGATTGAAAAAAGGGCTGGGAATTACCTCGGGTGAATTCCTTGCGAAATACACCGTTCAGCATGACGGCCCGGAATCGGGACTGCCGGTGGTAAGCCTGAAACCCGGGGATAGAACCGAGAAAATCTGCCCGTTTGTCACCCCCGACGGATGCCGCGTGTATGACGACCGGCCTTCCTCGTGCCGGGCTTATCCCGTGGCCCGGGCCATTTCCCGTTCCAGGGAAACCGGGCGTATCACGGAGCATTTCGCCATTATTCGAGAGCCCCATTGCAGGGGGTTTTCCGGCGACAATACTCAGACGGTTCGGCAATGGATCGAACGCCAGGGCCTTTCTGAATATTTTGCCATGAACGACCGGCTGATGGAAATCATCAGCATGAAAAATCAGCTCAGACCCGGCCCGCTGGGAATCCGGGATCGTCTTGTATTTCATACGGCCCTCTACGATCTGGATGCATTCCGGGATCAGGTGACCGGAAACGCCCTCCTTGAACCCTTGGGGCTCGACAAGCAGGCCGTGGAAGCAGCCACGGCGGATGACCGCCTGCTTCTGGAATGGGCGCACCGATGGGTGGCGTTGGCGCTTTTTGGTGAAAAGACAATGTCATTAACTTAGCGAATCGTTGTATAAAAACAGGAATAAATCTTTTTAAGTATCATCTTCGTGCGCTTCGTGCTCTTCGTGGTGAAATTTCAGTTTGCTTTTAAAAAAGGAAGACTTACCACGAAGAGCACGAAGAGCACGAAGAAAATACATACGTAAGGTCTGGTTAGATTTCCTTAAGTTAATGACATTGACTTGCAACCTGTAACCCAACTTCACAGGGTACGAATATATCCCTCCGCATTTTTTGCCGCCATCAAGCCGGTGGTAAAGGCGAAACTGGTGGTGTTCCCCGAAAGATAATGGGGGTAGGTGTCCGCGTACATGGTGTTGGCATCGGAGCCGCCGGAATAAAGGCCGGG
>JBECKW010000240.1:0-3619 GCA_040235505.1 Desulfobacterales bacterium | reverse complement strand
TTCAGCTCTCCTCCGGCATAGAACCCATAGAAACCATAACACTTTTGATCAGGGCGAAAACGGGTTGGCCGATCTTCAAGTCCAGGTCCATGAGGGACTGGCGGGTGATTCTCGCCCATAAAGAGGTGCCGATATCCAGGCGCACGTCCACAAATGGCTGATCATGGTCCACGATCTCGAGAATTTTCCCGGGGAAGATGTTCTGAAAGCTGGTTCGGGCGGGCGCCTCCAGCGCGATGGCGACATAGCGGGCAGGAATGCGTACCCGCATGGGGTCACCCTTGGCCGCGGGAATGTGCATTACCTTGAGGATTTTGTCGCCGAATCGAAGATGCGTGAGGCCGTGGGTATCACAGGGGGTTTCCACCACCGTTGAAAGGACCGCTCCGGTATCGGAGTGGCCGAAATAGGGTTGAAGGTCCGGTCGGGACAGAAGCGTGTCCAGGTCGCCGGCGGCGAGCATTTGCCCGTCCCGGATCATGACCATATGGTCCGCCAGGTTGAGAATTTCGTCCATGGCATGGCTCACATAGAGAATGGGGATGGAAAATTCCCGGCTGAGCCGCATGATAAAGGGCATGACCTCCGACTTTCGAGCCGCGTCCAGGGAGGCCAGGGGTTCGTCCATGAGCAGCATGGCGGGGCTTGTGAGAAGCGCCCGGCCGATGGCCACCCGCTGTTTTTCGCCGCCGGAAAGTCTTGCCGGCCGCCGATCGAGCAGGTGCCTGATGCCGAGAAGATCGATGACCTGGTCGAATTTCACGAATCTGCGCCGTATCGGGGTCCGGTGCATGCCATAGGTCAGGTTGCTGCGGACCGACAGATGGGGCAGCAGGCGTCCATCCTGAAAGACGTAGCCAATGCGGCGTTTTTCTGGCGGCAGATGGATGCCCCGGGCGGAGTCGAACAGACAAAGGCCGCCGATGTCGATTTTTCCCGCATCGGGTCTTGAGAGGCCCGCCACCATGTTGACAATGGACGTTTTGCCGGCCCCCGAGGGCCCGTACAGGGCCGTCACACCGGATACGGCGCCCCGGAAGGCGATATCGATGTGGAAATTTCCCTGCTGATGGGTGACGGCGATTTCCACGGGATTATCCTTTCATCCGGGCGGCAAACCGCCGGGCCAGAACTTCGGAGCAGACCAGGGCCGCCATGGCAATTGCCACCGAGACGATGCACAGCCGCATGGCGCCCATTTCTCCGTTGGGGACCTGGGTTAAAGTGTAGAGGGCCAGGGGAAGGGTCTGGGTCCGGCCCTGGATGTTGGAAACAAAGGTGATGGTGGCGCCGAATTCGCCAAGACTGCGGGCAAATGCGAGGATGATGCCGGTGATGATCCCCGGAATCATCAACGGCAGGGTGACGGTGAAAAACACCCGGACCGGTCCGGCACCCAGGGTCCGAGCCGCGGCTTCCAGCCCCTGGTCGACGGCTTCCATGGAAAGGCGTACCGCCCGGACCAGCAGGGGGAAGGCCATGACGGCGGCGGCCAGGGCCGCACCCTTCCAATTGAAGGCCAGAACGATGCCGAAATAGTGATACAGAAAAGCGCCGATAACGCCGTTCCGGCCCATGAACACCAGCAGCAGATACCCGATGACCACCGGGGGCAGCACCAGGGGCAGGTGCACCAGGCCGTCGAGGATATTTTTCCCCGGAAATTCAAGCCGCGCCAGAATCCACGCCACCAGAACGCCCAGCGGCAGGCTGGTGGCTACCGCCCATCCGGACACCCACAGGCTCAGCTTCAGCGCCTGAAGTTCCACATCTGTCAGGTAGAAAAAATGCATGGTGCGACGCTAAATCATTTTACACTTCCATTCAATAGCCCTTGATTCTGATAGCCAACTATAGTCGTTAGTAGACGTCAATAAGTCTTTTTAAATGTCATATGTTTTCGATCGGGTCAACCTGTTTTTGTATGCCCTTGGGGTGGAAGGTGGCACCGGATTGAAAAGAATAGGATCCGCAGATTACGCAGATTTCCGCAGATTAACTTCAAAGAGAGTTCTTTTTTAATCTGCGTACCCCTCAAGGGGGCATTAAACAGAATAATCTGCGGATAAATCAGTTTTTGGAAAGGATCGAAAAGCAAAGGGTCATCGGGTATGGCGCCGATGTAAAAAAATTATTGACGTTTTTAAATTTGATGTGTAGTTATCAAACGTCATTTTTGCTGGGTGCCGTTCCCTCTACCCTTTAAGTTGAAAAATTGACATCTTGATAAAATCAGGAATCAAATGACAGGAGTCGATAAAATGAAACGATGTTTTTGCGCCAAGATATTTTTTCCGGTGCTCCTCGGGCTGGTCTTTTTCGTCGGGTCGCATCTTACGGCGGCTGCCGCCGATAGCGTCACCATATTTGCGGCTGCATCCACAACAAATGCCGTTACGGATATCGGCAAGCTTTTTTCGAAAAAGGGTTTTGGGGAGATGATCCCGTCTTTTGCATCCTCTTCCACCCTTGCAAAGCAGATCGAAAACGGTGCTCCGGCCCAGATATACCTTTCGGCAGATTTGAAATGGATGGACTATCTGGAGAAAAAAGGGCTGATCGAACCCGGCAGCCGATTTGATCTGCTCGGCAACCGGATCGTCCTGATCGTGCCGGAGGAAAGCCGTGTTGACCGGGTGGACATTGGGCCGGGGTTTGGCCTGGCCTCCCTGTTGGGGGACGGCTACCTTTCCATGGGGGATCCCGATCATGTCCCGGCGGGTATTTATGGAAAACAGGCCCTGGAGTCCCTGGGGGTCTGGAAGGACGTCGAAACCAGAATCGCCAGGCAGAAGGACGTACGATCTGCACTGGCCCTGGTGGAGCGGGGGGAGTCTCCCCTGGGCGTGGTCTATGCCACCGACGCATCCATTTCCAAAAAGGTTCGTGTGGTGGGGACGTTTCCGGAAGACAGCCACCCGAAAATCATATATCCTGTGGCAATGGTGAAGGATGGCGAAACCGCGGTATCAAAGGCGTTTCTGGAATTTTTAAAATCCGATGAAGCCAGAACTATTTTTGAATCGTACGGTTTTTCCATGGCAAAATAAAAAGAAACATTACCGGGGACATCTCGATACGAAAAAACAGTTTTCCCGCAGAGACGCAGAGAACTACGGGGTAGGAAAATAATTAGGTGATTGAAATGACGCGGAAAATATATTTGATTGCGGTTTGTTGTATCACACTTTTGTATTGTGGCACTTTTCGGGCAAATGCTGAAGACGGCACCAAGCGGACGCTGAAAGGAAATATGACGGAGGTCTATCAGAAGCTGCCGGGGGACGCCGACGATATCACCGGCATGTTTGCCGACGGGGTGGTTTACGGCAGGCTCAGGGCCAACAGTTTTTCATGGCAGTGGGCGGACGAAATCGAGGAAAAGACCCGGGACCACTGGGCCGTGGCGATCGGCGGCAGTTTTATCTATAAAACCGCCTATCTGAACGGCTTCGGACTCACGGCAGGGGTCTATACGTCTCAAGCCCCGTGGCACATGGGTGGGGATGACTATCAATACGCCAAGGCCGGAAAGGATCTGTTCTCAAGGTACCAGATTGCCACCGGCAATGGCTACGACATGACGGTTCTGACCCAGAGTTACGCGGAGTATCGATTC
>JBECKW010000108.1:0-8302 GCA_040235505.1 Desulfobacterales bacterium | reverse complement strand
AGGGCGCCCACCAGCACCCCCACCAGCACGTAGTATTTGCTCTTCTGCCAGGTGCTGTAGCTGCCGGACTTTACTTTGTCCTTGGCCTTGCGCTTCCCGCGCATGCTGGTGAAAAGCGTGTGCAGCGCCCCGAAGGGACAGATCCAGCCGCAGAACCACCGGCCGAATACCAGGGTCACCGCCAGCGTGGCCAGCGACAGCAGCAGCGCCGTGGCCACCGCATGCCCTCCCAGCCAGAGCGTCACCATCACCAGCGGATCCAGGTTGAAGAAAAACTTCACCGGTCCGCTCGTGGCGTTTTCCGCGTGATAGACAGTGATCCAGAACAGATACAAAAACAGCAGCAAAAATACCGTTTGCGACAACCGGCGCAGCCAGACCGGAAATGAAGCTTTTTCTGAGGCCATTCGTTCCGCCCTCCTATGCCTTCGGGGTTTCATCCATATGATAGGGCCAAAGTTTCTTATTGATCGGGATGCGGGGATATTCGTTTATATCAACCACCCGCCCGACCACACATTCTTTCTCAACCAGGGAGCGGAACCGGATCGAATACCCACCCGCCATTCCACTGGGTATCTGGCCGGGTGCGCCTTCTCCTCCCGGACCTCCAGGGCCTCCCCCACCTCCTGGGCCTCCCGCACCTCCTGGGCCTCCCGCACCTCCGGGACCTCCCGCACCGCCGGGACCTCCTGCACCTCCTGGGCTGCCTTCACCTGCAACCATCGCGCCCGGCTGGCCAAGTAATCCCATGGCGCCGCTTCCTTCGTCCTGATGCATGGACGTGGGGGTAAAATCAATGGCGTTTACGGGGCAAACACCAAAGCAGAGACTTTCGTTTTCACAGAAATTGTAAACCACCGGCGGCTTCTTTGTCACATCGATGGCGTCCTGCGGACATTCATCCATACAGGCGGTGCATTTGGGGTATATGCACTTCGTCATATCGATCTTTTGAAAAACCCGCTTCCCCTGATCGCCTATGTAGGCTATTGCGTCGTATTTACAAACCCGCTCGCAGAGTCCGCCGCATTGCAGGCATGCCTCCTTGAGAACCACCGGATGTTCTTTGAGCGATTCCGGGGTCAGCACACCGGTCGGCGCCACCACGGAGAAGTCAATGGCATTCACCGGGCAGTTTGAAATACATTGATTGCATCTCGGGTAAACACATTTTGTAAAATCGAACTTCGGGGAGCCGTTGGCCGCCCCGCCGGCGAACCCGATCTTACCCGCCATGCCGCTGGGCGAAAACAGGCTGCTCCCCCCCACCGCCGGTGTGGGGATTTCTTCGGGAAGAAGGCCCGATTCACCGCCGTGAATCCTGATGGAGTTAAGCACCATCTGCCGGCCGAAGGCTTCCGCTTCCGCGAGATCGATGGTATCCGGATGTCCCCATTCCCCATCGGGGACGCAGCTGTGGGGGGTCAAAAAATCCGAGCCGTACCAATCGCTCCAGCCGATGATCCGAAGCCCCCTTTTTATTATGTTCCTCGACATGATCCAGAACATGCCGGGTCCCCCGGACCCGTGGGTGCCGAACAGGATGCAATGCTTGCCGTTCATCCGGGGCATGGCATGAATAAACACCAGGATGTTGGCCGGCACGCGCATATACCAGTTCGGCGCCCCGAGGGCTATCACGTCATATTTCGCCATATCTTTCGGCTTCAGCTTTTTGATGGGAGCCACATCGCAGGGAATGACCGAGTTCATTCCACGCCAGATGGCGCCGGCCACCTGGGCGGTATTGCCCGTACCGGAGTAGTAGGCCACGATGCCCCTGAGAGATTTCTTTTCACCGGTCGCCGGCTTCTCGGACGCCCCTGCCGCCTCCGCCCGCAAAACCAGGTCGAAGAGGCCGGAAATCCGCCAGCTGATCAGCGATATGACGGACGTTACGATGGAACCGAGAAATACAATGATAAACTGTCTTCTTCTCACTAGAGATCGTATGAAACTCATAACTTCCTCCCTGGAAATCAGGCATTGACACGCATCGTATCTTTTAGGATTTAGAAGTGTTCTTTTCCGAATAGGGCCAAGGGAATATAGAAGTGTTCTTTTCCCAATAGGACCAAGGGTCCTTCGGCCAGCTTGGAGGGAAAGCAACGCCCCCCAGCGTCGTATTCTCGACGAGACTCCCGAAATTAAGCAGATCAAACGAAGAAACAAATATCATCAGCCGGTAGGGCTTCTGATCGTCGCCGCCCATATTGAACATGATGTCGAGGGGAAGTTGGCCGGGAAACGTCAGGTAGATCGAATCGGCATATGTGTCGGTGTCCTCGATCTTATACGTGGTGGATACCTGCTTGACACATCCCTGCCCCCCCAGCCAGTCCCGAAAGGTGAGGAGGCATGACTTGATGGTTTGATCGTCCGCCCTTTTTCCGGCAGACTTACTCGATTCACTGATCTTGGCCAGCACCTGCCGGATGACAGTTTTAATTCCCGGCAGGTCATCTGCCGTAATTGTTCCCGCGGGCAATACGTATGCGTCTAAACCTTGCAAGGACATAGTGATCTCCCGATATGTTTAGAGGTTCTTCTTTGAAGCAGGAAATGAGAATCTTATATGGAATTGCTTTTTGGAAAATATTGGTAAGCCATATTTTTAACCATGTCAACATATATCTGTTTATAATAATAAATTTTTGGCATAATCCAAACTATATTTAATAGTTGTGGCTTTATTGCTGATCTGCTATCATTTCGTGTATTTTGTTAAATTAAGCGATATCCCCGGTTTTTAACCAAGATTTCAATTGAATAAGGACAACCGTTACGCTGTGAATTTAAAAGACCGTACAAGATGGGCGATCAATTTTATCGCCAAAAAGGAAAAACTTTCCAACCCCAAGATCGGCAATATCATAGGAGTCAAGGCCGATACGGTGAACAGCTACCGGTCAAAACTCGCCAACCCGAAAGTGGATTTCATCATCAAGTTCTGTGATACTTTCGGAATAGATCTGCTCTGGTTCACCAAGGGCGAGGGCGAGCCCTTTCCGGGGGCGAACGCCAAATTCCCGGAAGTTTGTACCCCTTCCAGGTATGAAACCCACGAATTCTACGATTCCCGCCCCCCGACGTCACCTGAACCCTCTTTTCCGGCATCGGCTTCGGTTGAAGATGAAAACTCTGAAAAATATATCGTGATCAACTCGACGGAAAAGAGTCTGGTCGCCTTGTCTAAAATGATAGGGATTTCGATAACAAGGGGATGGAAGTCCGGTCTTGCGGATTTCCTGGCCATCACCCCCGCCCAACTCAGCAACACAATTTCACGGGACAGAATATCTAAAAATCTTCTGATCAAGATAGAAGAAAAAGGCTACCCGGCAGATAAATGGCTGATTCGAAACGATACAAACGGGGCGCCGGAACAATATGCCGAGACGGACAATATCGCCGTGGAAATCAGCTTTCAGAAACTGGCGATCCTCGCCGGCATAAGGGTTGACGGCAGCTGGGTGTTGAACCTTTCGCACTTTCTCGGAACGGAGCCGTGGCACATCAGCATGTGCATCTACAATAACAGGATCGACCCGCACATGCTTCACATCATCGAGACAAAAGGATTTGCACACCGAACGTGGGCCGTTAAACGAAGCGGGCCTCCAATGCCATCCGTCGGCAAAACCCACCGACCCACCAATTCGGAGCTCTTGAAAATGGCCGAAGCCGTGCTCCAATCCGGGACAACCCATGCCACGTCCCTGGCCATGGGAATTATCTCGCTGAGCACCGCGGTATCCGCCGATAAAAAGATACCATAACCCGGCTGGATGTGAACTGTAACAGGAGAGCGTTCGGAGTACAGGGCGGCCTCCCGAAGTAATTCGATACTGAAGGAGCCACGCAAGAGGAAAACCATATGGCTGAAAAGAAATCCCATAATTCAGAGCAGGCCCTCGCGTTTTCCGCGCGGGAAAAACGCATAGACGACGCCGTGCATCTGCGGAAACCGGACCGCGTTCCGGTCGTCCCTTTGACCGTGGGATACTATCCGACCCGGTCAAGGGGCATAAAGAGCAGAGACGCCATGGAGAATCTTGAAAAGATGCTTGCGATCCTCATCGAAACAACCGTTCAGCACGGTTGGGATGCCGGTGCATGTCCTTCGGGCATGATGCTGCCGCTGCGTCCCCTGGAGCTTCTGGGGATCAAGCAGATCAAATGGCCGGGGGGAGGGCTTTCGGATGACCAGCCCTATAAATGGGTCGAATCCGAATATATGAAGCAGGATGAGTACGATGAACTGCTGGCAAATCCCATGGGCTTTGTTGTCAAAAAAATATGGCCCCGCATCAGCAACACCCTGGCGCCCATAACTGATATTCTGACGCCCCCCCCTTCCGCCTTCCTGCCTGGTGGAAACGCCGTGGGACTCCCCATATTTCTAGGGGAAATGTTTTCATCGGAGCCGAAGGTCAAATTGCTGAAAAGTATTCTTGAACTTGTCGATGAGCGCAACGAGTTCAAAAAACTTTCATTCGCCCATAATGAACAACTTTTAAAACTCGGTTATCCAAAACACTCCGAGTTCGGCATTCAGCCAGCCTTCGATTGGATTTCCATAAATCTTCGGGGGCTCAGGGGCATCCTGCTGGACATGTATCAGGTGCAGGACAAGTTAATCGCCGCTCTGGAGATGATAACCCGTGAAATGATTGATGGGATCACCTTGGCCACCAAGATGAAGGAGAGGGAGGGGGGCGGTCGGATCGTGATTGAAATGGATCGCGGGGCTGTCGATTTTCTCTCGGATGAACAATTCAGGAAATTTTACTGGCCTTACTTGAAGCGCCATATCCTCGGCCTTATCGACGCAGGCCTGACGCCCGTCCCCGTGTTTTCAGGAGATTACACCCCGGTACTGGAGCTTTTGAGCGAGCTTCCCCCCGGAAAAGTCGTGGGGCATTTTGACAGGGTCGACCGGAAAAAGGCTAAGAAAATAATCGGGGATACCATGTGCTTCTGGGGAAATGTTCCTGCAAGACTCCTTTGCGAGGGGACGGTTCAGCAGGTGAAGGACGATGTGAAAGAGCTGATCGACATCTTCGGAGACAATGGAGGGCTTATCATCGACGGGGCGATGGGGATTCCCGACAACGCAAAACCCGAAAACGTCCAGGCCATGACGGATGCGGTTTACGAGTACGGTGGGGGCTAACTGCTTAGGCACAAAGGCACAGAGGCACAAAGTTAACAGCGGTTCTCACTCAGCGTGTGATGAATTGGTTACCCAAGAAGAGGAGGGAGCATCGTAATGAAAATCAAGGTGAAATGGGGGCAAATAATGAAGAATTTATTTTCAGTTCTGCTGATGTCGATCCTGGTATTTTCACCCTGCGCCTGTAAAGACAAAGCACCCGTGTCGAAGGTTGAACCGCAAGAGAAAGTCAAGCTTGCAGAGGGCGCCAGCTTCGAACTTGTGAAAAATATCGGCGTTGAGGGAAGCGCGTTCTACCTGTATTCTCCATCGGATCCCCATAATTTTTCCATGCTGTCCGGTTTTCTGAACTCGGTGATTTTTGTTTACCCGGATAAACCCTATGCCAATGAATCGGACGCACTGGCCGCACTTCGGGGGCTGGGTCTTCTCGATGTTGCAGAGACAGCTCCGGCTTACATTGTCATGCCAATGCCCCTGGATGGTAAAAGTTGGACCGACGCCGATCTGAAAGTATATTACGAATCCCAGTTCTATCTGGCCGGTGGCGATATCACTGTGCCTGAAGGCCGCGGCATGCCAACGCCCCAATATGACCGGCGCACCTACAACACCCTGCAGTCTGTCATCGCCGAAGGAAGGGGGGCTACCTTCGTCAACAACGTCCTGTCTCAGCACGCGGGCCGCATCGCCGGAATTCTCACATTCGGCGGCGATATCGACGCGGATATCAAACCCGGGTATGCTGTTCCGGCCTATCTGGCGGGGGCGGATAACGCGGCGATTTCTTACTGGAAGCAGGTCAACGGAGTGGACAGCGAGCCTGCGCCCGGCACCTTTGTCAATAGCGGCTATGTCCAGAAGAAGGTGATGGTTGCCAAAGGCGGGGATTCCTTCGACCGGGCCGTTTTCACCGACGCATGGAACCGCCTCCTGAGCCGCTCTACCCGGAGCTGCATCTCTGCCAACCTGGTGCTGAACACCCGGGTACTGGGCGAATGGGTACTGATGACCTGGCCCAACATCGATGAACTGGGGCTGACTCTCACTACGCATACCGTCGATGGCTTTCTTGTGCACGATTTCGTGCCGGAGGCGGTAAAGGAAAACCCGGATACCCCTGTGCCCCTGGTCCTCGTCCTTCACGGCTTCGGGGACGACCCCCTTTATACCGTGAAAGGCTGCGGCTGGGCGGTCAGGGCGGCGGAAGAAGGTTTCGTGGTGATTGCGCCGGATTACGATTCCCAGAATCCCGAAAAGATCCTCTCGGTGGTGGATTACGCCAAAAAAACTTACCCCATTGACAAAAGCCGCATCTATGTCACAGGCTTTTCCATGGGCGGAGCCACCACGGGAATCCTCGGACTGTCTCACCCGGAACTGTTTGCGGCCATGAGCCCCATGGGCGCTACCGGGGCCAGCTATGAGGGCGCTGATGCCGCCGCCTTCGACATCCCTTTCTGCATCATCGTGGGCAGTATCGATACCAGCAATGTCGTCACCAACGAGGCTGGTCAGCCAGTGATCCGAGGCATTGACAACGGCGGGCTCAAGACCCTTCTGGATTTCAACGAGATCGACTGCGGAAAGGCCGATTACGAGGCCAATCCTTACTGGGGCTATACACCCGACAGCCTCCACATACTCCACGACAAGGGGCTAAGTTTCGAGGTCAACAGCTTCCGTAAGAAAGGGTATGTCAACCCCATAGTACAGCTTGTGACCTTTATCGGCGCAGGGCATGCCAACGCCGACTACATGGCCACTATTGCGTGGGATTTTATGAAACGATTTTCCAGAGGCGAAGACGGTTCCGTCATTGAACAGTAAAACTCTGCCGGATAGAAGATAAATGCAGATAAAAAAGGCCGACATCCATATGTTTGGATTGGCTTTTTAAAATTGGATGGCTACCTGGACAGATACGATCTTAAGTATCTTGCGGGCACAGGCTCGCCGAGGATCTTGATTCCTCTCCAATATCTACGTTTCTTGAGGGCTCCGAAAAAGCAGTGATATTATATTAACGAGTGAGTTCCTGCCCTGCTTCCCAGTTTTGCCAATTCAAACATAGGTCGGGGCAAATTAATTGCTGGTAAGTGGAGCCTTTCGAAAACTCAGTTTTTTTCGATAAAGAGAATCGCCCGTCGCCGGACGCTTCAAATGCAAGCACCTCTCAATTAGCTATTTTGTCTTTTTTGTTTTTAACTCTGTGCCTTTGTGCCTCTGTGCCTAAGCAGTTCCCTCTGTACCTTTGTGCCTTGCCCGTTAACTTTGTGCCTTGCCGTTTATCTCTTCGCCTCAATATGCTTCTTCACTGTTCTCCGATCGAGCCCTGTCACCCGGGCCACGGCTTCGTAAGTGCCGTGACGCTGGTGGAGAAGCCGGCAGTATCCACGAATCAGTTCCTGGGCATCGAGGCTGCCTTCGGCAAACCCCTCCTTTAAATGCGCGTCCAGATCGGACCGGACTTCGCGGAAGCTTCCGTCGTACCGGCGCTTGACCAGTACGCTGCGGACACACTGTTCCAGTTCCCTGACATTTCCGGGCCATGGGTAAGCCTTTCCCAAATGCGTCCGGATGGCATCCAGGACCATCTTTACGAGGGTGGGATAGGGCTTTCCCACCATCCGCATGACCGTATGGGCCACCAGATCGTCCAGTTCCTTCGGGTCCTCCTGGATCCGGGTTCGCAGAGGCGGCACCCGGATCACGTCCGAACAGAGGCGGTAGTAAAAATCGTCCCGAAACACCCCCTTTGCCCGGATATCATCCACGGGTCGGTTGGTGGCGGCAATCACCCGCCCCCTGAAACGCTTTTTCTGGTGGCTCCCGACGGGGTAGAACGCCCTGTCCTGAAGAACCTGAAGCAGTTTGATCTGAACCGGAACCGATACCTCTCCGATCTCGTCAAGGAGGATGGCTCCGTAGGGGCTGCAAATTTCAAAGGCCCCCTGGTGATCCTCGGTGGCTCCCGTGAACGCGCCCTTTTTATGGCCGAAAAGCTCCGACTCGATCAGCGACTCGGAGTATTGCGAGAGGTTGATGGGGAGAAACGCATTGGTGAAGCTTTCCCGGAAGCACTGCCTCTTTTCATCGAAGGGAATGAAACCGCTTCGGCCG
>JBECKW010000070.1:0-5488 GCA_040235505.1 Desulfobacterales bacterium | reverse complement strand
GGCGCAGCAGCCTTACCACGTAATCGCCCACTGGAAGATTGGAGGCGACAGCGAGTGGGATTACCTGCATATCGATTCGGCCACGCAGCGCCTCTACGTATCGCATGGCGAAAAGGTGGAGGTGCTGGACGCCAGGACCGGCAAGATCATTGGCTCCATTGACGGGTTGAAGGGGTGCCACGGCATTGTCCTCGACGCCGCCGGCAAGTTCGGCTACATCTCCGACGAAAGCGGGATCGTGATTTTCGATACCAAAACCTTGGCCAAGGTGAAGACGATTCCGACGAAATACGGCCCCGACGGCATCATCTACGAGCCTGTGACCAAAACCGTGTGGACATTCAACGGCCGACCCGGGGGAGCCAACGTCAACGCGGTCGATACGACCACGCAAGAACTGGTGGCGACGATTCCCCTGAAAGAAGGCAGGCTCGAGTCCACGACGATCGACGGCAAGGGTCACGTCTTCGGCAACCTCGGCGGCGACGTCGTCCGCATCGATGCCAAGACCAAGCAGATTGATACGCAGTGGAAGACCGGCTGCGAGGATGCCTCCGGTATCGCCTACGACGCCGGGAAGAATCGCATTTTTCAGGCCTGCGAAGGGCAGACGATGTATGCGGTCGACGCCGGGAACGGCAAGGTGTTGGGCACTTCGGAGATCGGCGATGGTCCCGACGGCGCCGGCTACAGCGACAAGTACAATTTGGCGTTCGCCTCGACCCGCGATGGGATTCTGACTGTAGTGGACGCCAACGCCCCCGGTTATCCGGACATTGAAAAGCTGGCCACGGAGGAAGGCGCGCGCACCATGGACTACGACCCGACGACGGACCGCATCTATACGATCAGTGCGGAGCGCGACCCGAATGTGCAAATGCCGTCCGGGCCTCCGGGACCGCCTAAGGCGCAGGGACAAGTGCAAGGACAACAAGGACAGGGCGGACCGAATGGGCCGGAAGGCCGCGGGGGCGATGAGAATCGGCCTTCTCCGTACAAAGCTGATACCTTTAACGTAATTGTGATCGGCCGGTGATGCATGTGATGTAGATGCCAACCTCAAGCCGTACTTCGAATACGGCGGAACGCCGAATGGGTTGGAAGAAAGATCAATGGCTGACGGACCGGCCTTCATTTCTTAGGGCCGTGGAAAAACATTTTTTCCACGGCTCTTCCGTTATTCTTTTTAAGAGAGGTAATCGATGCCCTTGAAGGATGCAACCGGCAAATCCGCAATTTTCAAGTCTGCGTACTTAATTGCCCTTGTTTTCATGACAGCCGCGTTTTTACAATTATTTGATTTGGATGCTCATGCTCAAGACCCGTCCGGGTCTTCAAGCATGATTCCGCATTATACCGTCAATCGGACAAAGTCGCCTATCACGGTCGATGGCGTCCTGTCTGAATCCGCATGGGCGGACGCTCCATCTATCGGAGAAATTCGACAGCGTGAACCGAATCCAGGCGAAAAGGCATCGGAGCGTACTGAAGTCAAACTGCTGTACGATGATCAGAATCTCTACATCGGCGTCATGTGCTATGATTCGAAGCCCGATCGAATCATTGCCACTCAAATGGCCCGGGATTCAGACCTGTCGGTGGATGACAGGGTTGAAATCGTACTTGATACATACCATGACCGTCGCAATGGATATTACTTCTCCACCAATCCCGCCGGCGTTCTCTGCGACGCATTGGTCATTGAGAACGGTCAGACGAACATGCAGTGGGACGGTATATGGAAAGTGCGTACCGCAAGAACGGATCAGGGATGGAGCGCGGAATTTGCAATTCCGTTCAAAACGCTGAGCTTCAAAAGAGGCCAGAAAACGTGGGGGTTCAATTTCTCCCGCACGATAAAGCGGAAATTCGAAGAAGACCGTTGGGCTTCGCCTCGCCTTGATGTGGCGTTTCAACAGGTTTCCGAGGCGGGTGTTATCGATGGTATCTCCGGGATCGGGCAGATAGGAATCGACATCCGTCCGTTCATTACGGGAAGTTCGGCCCATTATGGTGATACGGACACCAACGATGTAGAGTGGAAGCTGGGTGGGGACATTTTTATCAGCCTGACGCCCAATCTCAGGTGGTCGTCCACCATTAATACCGACTTCGGCGAGACCGAAGTCGACGACCGGCAGATCAATTTAACCCGATTCCCCCTCTTTTTCCCGGAGAAGCGGGCCTTTTTCCTAGAAAACACCGGAGTTTTCGATTTCGGTGTGACGAGTGGCAGATTCCCCGAAATCATGCCCTTTTTCAGTCGCAGGATCGGATTGGTGGAAGGCCAGCAGATACCCATCGATGTGGGCACGAAACTGACCGGCAAAGTCGGAGAACGGTTCGATATTGGCGTAATGGATGTCCAGACGCGTGACAGCGGAGAAATTGATGGAAAGAACTTCCTGGTTACGCGCGTGAAGGGAAATCTGTTCGATCAATCTTACGTGGGAGCGATTTTCACCAACGGCAATCCAAGCGATCCCGCCTCGTCTCAAACCTATGGCGTCGACCTGAACCTGGCCACATCCGATTTCTTGGGAACCGACCGGAATTTTCAGGTGACGAGTTATTATATGAAAAGCGCCAACGAAGAGCTTCACGACAAAGACAGTGCGTACGGAATTGCAGTCAACTATCCAAATGACTTGCTGGATCTGGGAGTCTTCGTGGGCGATACCCAGAAAAACTTTCAGCCGGCACTGGGGTTTGTAGCGCATCCAGCCACGCGAAAGTATCAAATCAACGCGACGTTTTCTCCACGACCGAAGGATTTTTTAAATGTCCGCCAGATGCGCTATGAATTCACGTTTTTCCAGTATACGCGTCTGGATTATGGACAAACCGAGAGCTGGCGGGCTCAATTCGCCCCGGTCTATTATCTTTTCAACTCGGGCGACAGCCTGGAACTGGATTATGCGCCGGAGTTCGAGAGACTGTTTGAGGACTTCGAGATATCGAGGGGGATTGTGTTGCCCGCAGGGGGCTACCGCTTCGATCAGTACCGGGTGGAGATCCAGACTGCCACCAAAAGGAAATGGTCAACAACGCTCACCTGGTGGTTCGGTACGTATTATTCGGGTACTTCCAACGAAATCGACACCAGCTTCTCATACAAGGCGGGGGGGCACCTTCAGACGACCCTCAGTTTGAATCAGACATTCGCCCACCTGAAGGAGGGCGATTTCATCGCGCGCGTCTATAGTCTGCATGCGGATTACTCATTCACGCCGTCTTTGACGCTCTACAATCTGGTTCAGTATGATAATGAATCGAGAAATCTCGGATGGCAGAGCCGCCTGCGCTGGACACCCAAGGCCGGAAACGATATTTTTCTGGTTTTCAATCAGGGGTGGATCCAAAACGAAGAGGACAATCTCAGATTTCGCGCGACAGATCGAAAGCTGTCATTCAAGTGCGAATACACCTTCAGATTTTGAAGCGGTAGCAGGCCCGATGAAAATCCAGAAATAACTTTGTGAGTAAAAAACAAATTTTATTAATCCGAGCTGTTAATAAAGCGTTTTGAAATTGGCACTTCTGATACACTTTTCCCAAATAAGCAGGGCCGACGCATCGCGCCGGCCCTGCTTCACATCACATTTACACGACCACTACACTACCACTTCTCGTAACCCGGGGTGAAGAACGAACTGCCATACCAATCGAATGTCTGGGGCAATTGCTGCTTGGGCATTTCCGCAACAAAGTTCGCCGCATCGTCGATGCTTCCATGGCCGGTGTAGCTGGCCACCAGCGGATACGGAAAGACCGGCCGCGAGCGATCCACCTTGCCCAAAGTTGCAGGCAATAAACCGGGGGCTTCCGACAAACTTTTGGGGGCCTGCTCCGAAGAAGTATTTGACGCGCTTTGGCTTTTTGCGCCCCTCCCGGCATCCTTCCCGGCGTCCTTGGCGGCGGCTTTGTCCCATCTTCCTCCTGTGGTGTGGTAAGCAATGAGTTTATAGGGGGCGTTGTCGGTTTCCACCCAGGACATGATGGCGCTGAGAAGATCGAAATTAGAGGGCCCCTCGCCGCCGCCGCAATGGTACACGCCCGGAAAAAGATACAGACGGGCAAATTGCTTCACTTCCGCTGCTCCCATAACATTCTTCATCGCGTTGTAATAGGCGATGCTGTTGAGCGGGCATATATGCTGATCAGACCAGCCGTGCCATATGATCAGCTTGCCCCCTGCCGCAGAGAATTTGCTTAAATCCGGATCCGTGGCATCGTAAATGCGATGCATGGGCGCCAGCTCATCAAAACTCTGCTTGTCAAACTTGAAGTTTTTGAGTGCGCTGTCAGCGGGAACCGGCTTGTCGTAAACCAACTCCGAGAGTACTTCCGTCGCAAAGTTTGCGCTCCCGATATCCTGTCCGCCGGGGGTTTTCGGCACTTGCACGCCCGGCCATGCCAGCTCAGAGCCAACCTCCGGACCACCGATCGTCAGCAGCCGTCCATTGGCATCATGAGCTCCCTGGTAAATCTCGCGGGCGACCTTTACCTGTGCCGGCGTGAGACATGTGTCGGGATCCTGGCCGGCCTTGCATTGCGTCACGGCCGGATCGAAATGGCAGGCGCGCGGATCTTCAATCAGGCCGTCCTTTAATCCGTCCAGAGCATCGCAGGCTTCAAGCGCGGCCTTATGCAGAATCGGCATTTTCTCCGGCCCCAGAATGACCTTGCCGTCGGCATCGGTGTTCACCCGCGCCTGCCAGCCGTGATAAAAGGTGTTTTGCGTTACGAAATTCATGGCCGCAGCGCCGGCGGTGATCCCGTTAAAATCCTGGGGATAGCGCTGGGCCTCCATCAGGGCTTCACGGCCGCCGTCCGAACAGCCGGCAAAATAGGAGTACGCGGGCTTCTGACCATAGAACTTTTCGATAAGCGCTTTAGCCACCAGGCTGGTGACATGCACCCCCCGGTAAGCAAAGTCGATGCGCCTTTGCGGGTCCTCGCCCCAGGTCTTCTCATCCGAAGAATGGCCCATGTCGGTGGTGGCCAGCACCAGTTCCTTATTCTGTGAGGGAGCGCAGAATGTATCATTTCCCGTTTGAATGCCTACGCGGCCGCACAGGCCGCCGCAGCCGGTCTGCAAGTACCGCTGGGTCCAGCCACTGAGGGGCAGGTGCACTTCGAATTTCACCGCAGGCTCCACATAGCCCAGCACCTTGCAGTAAGAAGGGGATTCACCGTTTTTCACCTCGGCTGTCGAGGTGATGTGGACGGGCTTGTCGGCCACACCCGTCAGGTCTGCCTTGGCCAGTGCCTCACAACTCATCACCGGCGCCTTGGCGGAAAGGTCGGCCAAGGCACTCTTTGCTGCCGACCCGGAAACTGCGGGGGATGCGGCTATAAGCGGTGCCGCGACAAGCAGCAACGCTGCCAGGGTCACGACACCTGCCGGAAGAACACGCTTCAGAAATGCTGACGAAACAAATCTTATCCCTTGTCTTTCGTTCATTTGCCATCTCCTTCATGAATG
>JBECKW010000060.1:0-4565 GCA_040235505.1 Desulfobacterales bacterium | reverse complement strand
TCTCTCAGTCGGCAGAGAATTTTTTCATCGCCCGGCTTCATGGATACCTCCGGTGGTGATTTGCAGCCATTCCATTAGATTACCTTGTCTGGGAAAACTGTTGACGTTTAAAACCATGTCTTGTAGTTGGCAGCATACGTTTTTGGCCACAATCTACATTATTTAATGTCTGAAATGCAATAGAGAATCGAGGAGCGATTGTTCCTGTAAAAAGAGGAAACGGCTGATTAAGGAAGAATCTTAATCAGCCGTCTTTAAGAAGAGAATGTGACGACCGAGTTAGCCCATTAAATCGGCCGTCAGGAAGAGAACAGATGAAGAGTATCTGTTTGACAGAATAATAAGCAAAATGAATGCCAAAAATGGAATAATATAACAAACTTTACAAATCTTGAGTGTTATTAACCGATTGAGGGGTTGAAATGTCGCGGTAGTGATCCGAAAAGTGTGTATTTTGGCCACAAAAAGTTGGAAAAAAGTTCAATATTTTGAACTAGAATTTGCTAAAATATTGTAATATTCTGTTATTAAATAATATTTAAAAAAACACGAAAAGTTCATTTTTTTAAACCATAATATATATTTTTGTAAAAAATAAGTTAATTAAAAAGCATATCAACAAGTTAAGTTGGTTCAAAATATTAAACAATTCGATATTTGGTGGTCTTAATTCCCTGGATGTTCCTGTCAAAAATGAATCCGGGTCCTCGGACCCGGATTCATTTTTTTTAAATCTTTGTTTTATTATTGCCTGGCAGATATTAAATAACAGCAGACAGAATACCACCATCCACCGGCAGGACGTGGGCGGTGATCATACTCGCCGCATCACTGAGCAGGAAGACGGCGGCGGAAGCCACCTCATGGGGCTGGTTCAGGCGCCTCATGGGAATCTGTGATGTGGCCATGGCCATCTTTTCCGGAGTGTTGAGCATATCCTTGACCATGTCGGTAAGGCATCCATGGGGTGCCACGGCGTTGACGCGAATACCGAATTCAGCCCATTCAATGGCGCCCTGTTTGGTGAGCATCACCACAGCACCTTTACTGCTGCTGTAGTGGGCGCTGTTCAGGGGACGGCGCATACCGGCAATGCCGGCGGTGGAGGCAAAGTTAACGATGGCTCCCTTTTTCTGGGGAATCATGGATTGGGAAGTGACTTCCTTCATCATGAAGAAGAGTCCTCTGCTATTGATGCTGTAAACCAAGTCCCATTCTTCCTCGGTAATGTCTTCGGCATTACGCTGGGGGCCGATGGCGGCCACGTTGATGAGCCCTTCGATTTCACCCATCTCTTCCCGGATTTTGGTAACGGTGGGGCCGATGGTGGAAACTTTTGACAGGTCCATTTCAAATGCCTGGGCAATGCCCCCTTTGTCGCGAAGCTTTTGAGCTGATTCTTCGAGTCTGTCTTTGAGGATATCGACCATAGCCACTTTTGCACCGCTGGCGGCGAGAATTTCTGCAGTCGCGAAGCCGATACCCCTTGCAGAGCCGGTCACAATAACAACTTTATTGTCAAATCTTAAGTCCATTGATAAACCTCCCTTTGGATAATAAATTATTCTGAAAATAATACCCTTATATTAAGGAACTTTCATTAGTATATAATGCAATTCGATTTGCATTTCGCGCATTTTTTTGTTCTATAACCGGGATATGATCCTTTGCCCAAAGACTCTTGGGGGAAACGGCAGTCATTAATCCATGCAGGTGTCCTGCTCAGCCTCTGGATCAAAACCAGTCGAAATTACAGCAGATTGCAACTTTTACAATAAAATATTTTCTGAGTCAACAAACAAAGGGAACTTACCGGTGGAAGATTTAAGCAAGAGCACATGAAAAACCGATTATCCGACTATATCGACCGTGTGTATTTTGAGGAGCTGTCGAGGGAAAATCCGGAGGATGTTTGCAGGCGCACATCCTGTAGGTATGACGCGGTAAAAGGAATCTATCGGTTATCTGCATGGGGGGATGAATATGAGATTCATCCCAAGGAGGGCAAAATTGATTGCTCGGGCGACCGGGAGGATCGACCGCATTCTTTTTTCCCTCTGTTTATCATCTATTACCTTCTCCGATCGAAAAATCCGGTGCCCTGCGGCCAATGGATATCCGAAAAGGACCTTCCCGGAGGCGCCACTTTTTTCCGCGGTCCCCATGAAATTCCCGTTCGCCTGATATCCGATCGCTTCGGGAACGATATCGAGGCGTTCCGCAACCGATGCGTTGCGCTTCACGGGACGGCGATCGATATGGCGGACGTTGCATACCGTTTTGATATTATGCCCAATATCCCGGTGGCCGTTCTTTATTGGACCGGGGACGACGAGTTTGCGGCGGAAGCGAAGATCATGTACGACCGGACCATCCGTGACGAGCTTCCCCTCGATATCGTGTTTGTACTGGCGGTGGGGATTTGTTCAAGACTGAGCGCGAATGCATAAAAACATTTATTTTTCCCGCAGAGGCGCAGGGACGCAGAGAAAAGCAAGAAGCTGAGATGATAAGGGGTTGAGAGATTTAGAAAAGACAACTGTCTGAATATTATACAATACTCTTAACATCTTACCCTCTTTATTTCTTATCTTCTGTTTTTGCCGTTCTCTGCGCCTCTGCGCCTCTGTGGGAGAATCGCTTTTATTCTTTAGGGATGAAGTGCTCGCACGCCGTCCGGGGCATCCGGAACCGTTCGTCATATCGGCAGATTCCGGAATCTCCCCGAACCGATGCGTAGGCGGAACAAAGAATCGTCATTCCTTTGAATATTGATTCCAATCGGGCGGGATCGTTTTCAAAGTGATCGCACTCCGTGCATCCGGGTGCCGCGTGCTTTTTTCGGAATTTCGACATGTAAGGACCTATAACGAAAGCCAGTATGACTTGAAGACCACTGTCGATAGAAAATATCCCAGGGGAACGTTTATCGCCACCCCAATCGTGAATACAATGAGCGGTTTCCAGCCGAATTGAAAAATTTCACGGAACCGGGTGGTCAGACCGATACTCAGAAATGTAAAAATGAACGTCCAAGTCCGCAAAGTTTTGACGGGACCGATCACCAGCGGTTTGAGGGAAGCGTCAAACACATCCTGTCCCGCGATAGATGCGGTGATGCTCATGACCACGGAAGCCAGAAAAAATCCCACCACAAATTTGGGGAATCGGCCCCAGATCACCTTGGCCTGGACCCGATCCGCCGAAGCGGCCGACTTTTTTTCCCAGTAGATGACGGAAATCAGCGACAGGACAAAGGCCCAGATGCCGATCCAGATATCCCGGCCGATGACCTTCATGAGCGTATAGGCGTGAATCGCCTTGTCTCCTCCAACGGAAGCCGCCGCGGCAAAACCTGCCGCATCGGCGAATTCGGAAGTGCCGATCCACGCCCCGGCAATGCCCTCGTGCATGCCGGTGGCCTTGACGAAGAAGGTCAGGAAGAAAATCATTACCAGGGCCCACAGGGCCACCACACAGATGCCGATGGAAATATGCTCTTTCTTTGCCCGCGTGGCGGCCCCCACAGCGATGGAACCCGAAACCCCGCAAACCGCCCCGCCCGCCCCGAGAACTGAGGCAAAAGGTTTTTCGAGGCCGAATAATTTCGTTCCCACCAGGAAAATGGTCAGGAAGGTCACCAGGGAAACAATGGTTGCCTGAAGAAACGCGATGGGCCCGGCATAGATGATGAGGGTAAAGGGGAGGGTGGCCCCCAGAAGAACGATGCCGGTTTTGATGTAGTATTCGGTCCTGAGGGATGTTTCAAACCATTGGGGCATCTTGAACAGGTTCCCGATGATAAGACCGATAATAAGCGCCAGGATGGGGGGCTCGAGATTGTGATCGTGGGCCACCTGCCACTGCCCCAGGACCAGGATGAGCGCCGAAGCGATAAAAATGATAATGAAGCCGGGGAGGTACTGCGAAGCCTTCAGGCCCATGATCGATGTGCTGACAGTGAACACCACCGCCCACAGGATCAATTGAAGCAGGTACCAGGGCGTCTGGGTCCTGAAGTGCTGAATGACGGTATCGAAGGACTGCCATTTCGGGGGCGAGACGGCAAGTGGCTTCAATGTGCCGCCCAGCAGATAAAATAGCAGCGCCACCACCACGATGCCCAATCCAAGATAAACCGCCCACCAATCTTCTGTAACAAGAAACGGAGATTTAGCTTTCACGTCATTTGCCATGGTCTCAACCTCCTCGCATTGCGGGTTTAGTCAGACGATGAAAATACGTTTACCGAACTTCGCTCCTCATCTATTTATGGACCACCATATTTATTATCGCAAAACGCGCTCGCATAAGCGCAGATCGTTTTTGCTATCAGCTACCAGCTATGAGCTCCGGTGCAGCCGGACCAGGCACTCAAGGCACTTTCTTTTTTAATCCCCCATTTCGGCCATATAATCGTCAAAAATGGTTTCCAGTTTCAGCTTATGATTGGCCTCTTCCTGGCAAAGCATCTTGAAGACATTCTTGAATTCAGGCTTCTCGACGTTTTTCAGCAGATCGTTGTATAGTGCAAGGGATTTTTCTTCCCGCTTGATGGCAAGGTG
>JBECKW010000054.1:0-25450 GCA_040235505.1 Desulfobacterales bacterium | reverse complement strand
CGATTATGGTCATATGTATTCAAGGATACAGGAGGCCAAGTCGACCAGGGACGTAGACATTCTGTTTTTGGGATCGTCCCTTTCCTATCGTGGATTCGATCCAAGAATATTCAGATCGTACGGATTCGAAACATTCAATTTGGGATCCAGTGCACAGACACCTTTACAAACAAGAGTGCTTTTAAAAAGATATCTGGATTCGTTGAACCCGAAACTTGTTGTTTATGAGGTGTTTCCGGGGCCCTTTACTTCAGACGGTATTGAATCCTCTCTAGACATTATCGCCAATGATGACATCGACTTTGAATTGTTCAAAATGGCTGTCTCTCAGAAACATATAAAAGTCATGAACGCATTGATCTTTGGCATTTATCGTGACTGGTTCAACCGGGATAAAGATTACAAAGAAGATATTACCAAAAACGGAGACACATACGTTGATGGAGGCTATGTCCAACAAAAAATGGAGTATTTCAAAAAAGCGACCTACGGCAAAGATAAATATGGGTTTAACGAAAAACAGCTGGAGGTTTTTGAAAATATAATTGGTTCCTTTAAGGAAAAAAAGATTCCGTATGTTCTGGTTCAAGCGCCTATTACCAGGTCGAAATATGATTCCTTTATAAACAATTCAGAATATGACGAATTTATGAAAAGCCACGGCACTTATTATAACTTTAACGATATAGTAGAGATGGATGACACCTTAAATTTTTATGATTCCCATCATTTAAACCAAAATGGCGTGGACTGTTTCGATGAAAGACTTATTGAATTGCTGGATGAGAATGGAATAATCAAGTCGGAATCATAAAAAGGCAGGAGTCGGCAAACCTCAGATTTAGTGATATCATACCCCCCCTTGATTTTCATTCGGACTTCCCATATTTTTCCCAGTTGAAATTTTGCGTCTAAAACGATGGAGTACGAAATGGTTGAGGTCGAATATCCAAACTATCGATGGTTTGTTCTGGTCACTATGTTCCTGGTCACCGCCGCATCCCTGGCGATTATGGTGGCGCCCACACCCTTTGCGGGGGAAATCGCCAAGGATCTGAAGGTGGACCTGGGAGTCGTTCTGGCGGCGTCCATGATGGTGTTCATCATCTTCACGGGTATTTCGGCGCTGGTAGGCGGATTTTTCATTGACAGGATCGGGCTGGTGCCCATGTGGATCATCTGCTCGGCGGCGGTGATCGTGCCGACCCTGCTTTTCCCGGTTTTCGCCCACTCCGTGGCCGGCCTGCTGATTCTTCGCGCCTGCCAGGGCATGGTCAACGGACCGATTTCAAGCTCCATCACCACCTGCTGCGCCCAGTGGTTCAAATACAGGGAGCGGACCTATGTGGCCTCGGTCCAGGGCTTTTCGGTTTCCATCGGCATGTCCCTGGGAGTGATCTATGCGCCCGCTTTCTATAATATTACCCATAGCTGGCAGTCGGCCATCGCCTGGACAGCCCTGCTTCCCGCCGTCGGCCTGGTTTTCGCGCTGATCGTCCAGTTCGGCCCCAAGGCGCCGAACGCCGAAAGTTGCGCCTGCAACGAGGGGGGAGACAAGCGGCTCTTTTCCGGTGAATTAAAAGTGGCGCTCACCTTCATCACCTTTTACGTCCTCTGCCTGATGGGATTCATCGATTCCTGGTGCCAGCAGGCCTATAACGACATGGCCACCGGGTTCTATGCCGTGGCTGCCCCGGTGGGGCTGGGCATGGGACCCTTGGGCGCCGGCTCGAAGCTGGTGTTCGCCCCCTGGGCCATGGCGATCGGAACCCTTTGCGCGCCCGTGATCACAGAAAACATTTTCAAGGGAAATCCGAAACCCACGATTTTCATGGGCTGCGGCATCGCGGGCCTGATGGTGCTCACCATCCGGTTTCTGCATCCGGACGATACGGCGCTCCTGGTCCTCATTCCCTGCAGCGTCCTGTTTTTTTCCGCCTTCGTAAATCCGACGGTCTACGGCTACATTGCAAAGCATTATCCGGTGACGATATCAGGCAGAATCGGCGGTCTGGTGATGGGAGTGACTATCTTCGGGGCGGCCGTCGGGTTGGCCGTCAGTTCCATGCTTCTCCATAAAACCGGCTTTTACTGGGCATCCATGGACGTGCTGGCCGGTGTGACCCTCTTTGGTGCCCTGGCGGTTCTCGGCCTGAGAAAACCGAGGGGGTTCAATGTCGCCGAGGAGGAATTGGAGCGGGTAAACGGCGGAGTTCTTTCCACTGAGGAAGGGATATAAGAGCCGAACTCCTTTGATGGGATGGATTTTCTAAATTCTTCCCAGAAACCGCAGCAGTCCATCGAGAATGCTCAGCGGATGCGGCGGACACCCCGGGATGGAAAGATCCACCGGTACCAGGCCGCCGGCGCCGTTGTTCTGGGCGGCGTGGTCGATGTACGGGCCACCGGAGATGGCGCATGCGCCCACCGCGATGACAATCTTGGGCTCCGGCACGGCGGCATAAGTCTTTTCCAGGGCCAGACGCATGTTTTCGGTTACGGGTCCGGTGATGAGAAGTCCGTCGGCATGCCTCGGAGAGGCGACGAACTGGATGCCGAACCGGCCCATGTCCCAGGCCGGGGTCGAAAGGACGTTGCAGTCCGCTTCGCAGGCGTTGCAGCCGCCGGCGGAAACCTGGCGAAGTTTCAGGGAACGGGAGAAGAATTTGGCGGCCACCTCGTTTCGCGCATTGGCGATTCCGGAGCTCTCCGGAGAGACGATGAGGTCGCCTGGAAGGCATGCTGCCAGGCGATGTTCTCCGCTGAATCTAATTTTACCTTCGGGGCAGGCGGCTTCGCACGCCCGGCAGAAAAGGCACCGGCCCATATCGATGGCCGGAGATCCGGTTTCCGTCATGGTGACGGCGCCCGTGGGGCATGCGGCCTGGCAAAGCAAGCATTCGCTGCCGCATCCGGTCGCTATCACCGGCCGTCCCGCGAATCGGGCGGGAAGCTCGGGGGGCGGGCCTGCCGGGTAGGCCATGGTGCGATATTTTTGATCCAGGCGTGTTTTTAGAATTCGGAACATATGGTTTATTCCCGGTTACAGGTCATGCCCGCAGTAGGACAGGTTGAAGCTTTTGTTGCATAGCGGGAAATCGGAAATCTGCTGGCCCCGCAGTGCCAGGGCGAGGCCGAGCCAATTGTGAAACGACGGGTCCACCACTTTATAGAAGGTGAATCGGCCCGCGGTATCGGTGGCCGCCACATGGCAGATCTCGCCCCGCCAGCCTTCCACCAGGCTTACGGCCAGGTGGTCGGCGGCGAGCTGCCCCGGCTCCCTGGAAACGGGGTCTGCGGGAAGCGTTTTCAAAAGATCCAGCACATAGTCCATGGAGGCTCGGGTTTCCAGCCAGCGCACATAAGCCCGGGCAAAGCAGTCCCCGGAATGCCAGGTGCTGATCGGAAGTTGAGCCAGCCGGTACATGCCGTAGGGAAATCCTCGTCGGGCATCGCAGGTCAGCCCGCAGGCACGGGCTGCGACACCCACCAGGCCCACCCGCCGGGCCGTTTCGGCATCGAGGGCGCCCGTGTGTTCGAACCTTGCCAGAACCGACGGCGTATCGAACATCAGGGTAACGGCGCCGGTCACATCCTTTTGGACCGCCAACAGGCGCCGTGAAATATCGGCGATCATTTCCTCGTCCATATTCCAGGCCACGCCGGCCGGTTTTACGAGACCCCGGCCGAACCGGTTGCCGCACAGGGTGGCGGTGAGGTTCAGCACGTCCCCCCGGATCCGTCCGCAATAGTTCTGGGTCGGTAGAAATCCCACATCCCCCGCCAGGGCCCCCAGGTCCCCGATGTGGTTCGCCATCCGTTCAAGCTCCGCGGCAACGGCCCGGATCGCTTCGGCCCGGGCCGGAGCCCGGACGCCGGTCAGGGCCTCCACCATGCGGCTGTAAGCCGTGGTATGCCCGATGGTGGTGTCGCCCGCGAGGGTTTCCATGTAATGGATGCTGCGGGGGCCGGGACCGCCGGTCATGGCCGCCTCGACACCCCGGTGCTGGTAGCCGAGGGAGATTTCCAGGTGGTGGACCGTCTCCCCATGGCACAGGAATCTGAAATGGCCCGGCTCGATCACACCGGCATGGACCGGGCCCACCGCCACCTCGTGGCTTTCGTCCCCCCCGATGTTGAAAAATTCGGTTTGGCCGATGGCGGGCGCTTCCACGCCCTTCGGATGGGGGCGGCGCGGGGCTTCGAACCGGATCGGTTTCAGCCAGGGATGGCCCTCGGGCACAAGGCCCCACTGCTCCGCAATTTCCCGTTCGAACCAATGGGCCGCCGGACAAATCGGGGTCAGTGACGGAAAGGTGTCCGCAAGATCGGCGGCAAGGAGCCCGAATTTGCCGATGTCCGGAAAAGCCAGAACACAGACCATCCGGAGAGGTCCGCCGCCCTCCGGTTGGAAGACCGGCAGGGCCGAAAGGCGTATGCCCGAATTCACGGCGGCAGCAAGCGCCTCCCGCAGTATTTCGAAGGGAACCGCGGGAAGCTCGCTCATGGGCGCCGCTTCGCCGTTTCCGATGATCAGAAAACCGGTGGCATCCATCATCATCGGCCTCCTATCTGAAGGGCGGCTCTGGATAAAAATTCCCAGAGTGCCGGCGGCACATAGAGTCCCAGCACCAGCGTTCCAAGGCCCAGAACGGTGGCCGGTGCCGCATACCATAAGGCCTCCCGGGGCCGGGTGATATCGGCCGCAGCTGCTTCAGGCTCGGGGCGTCCGAAGACCATGGGCAGGATGATGCGGGCCATGGCGATGAAGATGGCCCCCAGGGCCACCAGGTAGAGAGTGGCAACGGCCCACCGGCCGGTTGCCAGCGCGCCCTTTAAAATGGTCAGTTCGCTTAAGAAAAGCCCGAAGGGCGGGGAACCCGTGATGGCCAGAAAACCGGCCAGCCACAGGAACCCGGTGAAGGGCAGGCGATGGAGTGCATGCCGGACATCAGCCGCCGTCTTGGTTTTATAGACATACAGGAGCTGGCCCGCGCACATGAAGAGCATTCCCTTGGTCAGGGAATGGGAGAGGGCGTGAAGCATGGCGCCGGTTCGGGCCAGGCCTCCCAGGCCGACCCCCAGGGCCAGAATGCCCATGTGCTCGATGCTCGAGTAGGCCAGCATCCGCTTGTAATCGGTCTGCCGGATGATGAACACGGCGGCCAGGATCATGGAGAGCAGTCCGAAGAAGACGAGGAGGTTTCCGCTGAAATCCCCCATGCCCGCAGCCGTCAAAATCCCGTGCCCCCGCAGGATCCCCAGGAACGCGCAGTTGAGAAGCGCCCCCGAAAGCAGGGTGGAGATCATGGACGGGGCCTCGCTGTGGGCGTCGGGCAGCCAGGTGTGCATGGGCACCAGGCCCATCTTGGTGCCGTATCCCACCAGGAGCATGAGGAACGCCGCCCGGAGCCAGACGGGATTGAGGTTTGCGGCGTCCGCCGTGAGGCTGTCCAGACCCAGGTGCAGCCGGCCGTGGGCCGCGTAGGCCATGAAGAAGTTCCCCAGGAGGGCGATGGCGATTCCCACCGAACAGATGAGAAGATACTTCCAGGCGGCTTCCAGGCTGCGGTGATGCCGGTGAAAGGTGATGAGGGGGGCGCTGACCAGGGTGGTGGCTTCCACGGCCACCCACAGGAGACCCAGATCCCGGCTGAGGCACACCAGGCTCATGGTGGCCAGGAACAGCAGCATGCAGCCGATGAACCGGGCTTCGGGTTCGTTACCGAAAAGAAAACCTTCTTCGGCGTCCCGGACGGTTCGCCCCGCTTCGCGGCCGAGATACCCGATGGTATAAACGGCAGCGGCTGCAAAGAGCACGCTGGTGATGCCCAGAAAGAGAAGGCCCGGCGCATCGAGTCCTATCCATGTGCCTCCGATCCAGCCGACGGTTTTAAGACCGGACAGGGCCACCGCCGCAAAGACCACCGTGGCCAGATGCCCGGCGCTCCCCACCGCCAGCAATCCCCGTCCAAGGGATTTGGCGGGAACGATCATGGCGAGGAGCCCCAACACCGCCGGAAGTAAAACGATACAAAGCAGCATGATCCTAATCCTTCAATTCCGACAGGCGGTCGGTATCGATATGATCGAACTCCCGGCTGATCTGGTAAATGGTGATGCCCATGACGAACACCGCCACGAACACGTCGAGGAGAATCCCCATTTCCACCAGCAGGGGCTGCTCCACGGCCAGGGCCGCGCCGAACGCGTAGACGCCGTTTTCCATCACGAGGTATCCGATCACCTGGGTCAGGGCCTTGCGGCGCGAGACGATGATGAGAAGCCCCGTCAGGGTGGTAAAGAGCGCTCCGGGCAGCAGGAATCCGGAAAGCGAAGCAGTTGCCTCCGCCAGGGGGCGGGTAATGATGAAACTGAGCCCCAGCACTGCGATGCCCACCAGCACCGACGAACTGAAGCCCAGGAAGGGTTCTATTTCGCGCTGGACATCCACTTCCCGCATGGCCCGGCGAAGGAGCCACGGCAACAGGCCCCCCTTCACGGCCAGGGTGGCTCCCACCAGCACCAGAAGCCGGATCGAGATAGAACCTCCGGCCAGGGACAGAGGGATAAAGCTCAGGGCAAGGGCCTGGAGCATCATTGTATTGATCAGCGCCAGAAGCCGGCTGCTTGCCAGAAGCCGGAAATTGGTCAGTACGAGTCCGAGAATGAGAAGATCGGTCCAGATGGTCATGGTTACCTCAACACCCAGAGAAAGGCGGCCAATGTCAGGGCCAGCGCCACCAGCAGCATCTGGGGCACCCGCCGGAGACGGAGCCGGGCCATGGTGGATTCGATAACGCCCACCAGGACCGCCGTCAGGAAAACGCCGATGGTGGCGAAGGCCATGTCCGCCCCGGCGCGGCCCGTCCGCACCGGCAGCGCAAGGCCGGTCAGAAGCGCCGAAAACAGCCACAGTTTCAGAGCCGAGCCGTATTCGATAAATGCCAAGTCCACACCGCAGTGATCCAGCACCATGACCTCGTGGATCATGGTGAGCTCGAGGTGCGTGTTGGGATCGTCCACGGGGATCCGGGCGTTTTCCGTCAGGAGCACGATCAGCATGGCCGCGGCCACCAGCAGCGCTGCGGCGTGCATCGGAATCGCCGTCCCGGTCCAGACGGCGGTCACCATGCCGCTGAGGCTGAACCTTCCGGTCCCCACGGCGAGAACCGCGAGCCCGGTGAGCATCACCAGTTCGGCCAGAAGCGCAAACTGGACCTCCCGGTCGGCCCCCATGCCTTCAAAGGCGGAGCCGGTATCCAGGGCGGCCAGGACCGTCGCAAACCGCATGGCGCCCAGGGCGTAGATCATGAAGATGAAATCCCCGGTAAAGGAAAACACCGACCCGCTCCCGCCGAAGGGCACCAGTGCCAGGGAGAGAAGAACGGCGGAAAGCCCCGCCACGGGACCGATCCGGAACACCCGTGACGTCGTCTTGCTGTAAACCGCTCCTTTTCGAAGGAGTTTGAAAAGATCGTAATATACCTGCAGCAGGGGAGGTCCCTTGCGGCCGCCGAAAAAGGCCTTGACGCGGTTGATTACACCCAAAAGCAGCGGTGAGAGAACCAGCGCCGGCAGAAGATGCAGTATCGGGAGGATCAGACGCATGGGAAATCACCTCACTTTCAGCAGCAGCAGCGCCAGCACCGCGATGGCGATGTAGAGAACATAGAGTTGGTTGCGGCCCTGCTGAAGTCCATGAAGGGCCCGGGCCACCGTTTCGATGCATCGAAACAGGGGAGAAAACAAATACGTCCGGAAAAGGTCGCCTGCCCGGGACGAAAGCGAGGCCCCTTCGGGGAAATCGCCACCGCCCATGAAGAATTTCAGCCGGGGCCGGGCAAGGCTCCCGAACATGTCCACCACGGGCAGGGCATAGGATGAAGCCGTGTACTGCATCCGGCTGTCCGGAGCGATGTAGCCGCAGTCCCACGTGGGGGCTTTTTCCACCCTGCGGGCGGACTGCAGCCGGCTGCGCAGGACGACCAGAAGAAGGCTTATAATCACCCCGATGACGCCGATGAGGGAGATTTTGACGAGAAGCGGATAGGCCATGGCCAGGACGGCATGCGCCAACGGTTTTCCCAGCAGCTCGCGGGCCGCCGGCGCCACCACGGTTACCCCCAGGGGGGCAGCCAGTCCGAGAATCAGGCATAATGCCGCCAGGAGCGTCATGGGGACCCACATGCGGGCCGAGGGTTCATGGGCATGGGCGGCTTCCGGGCTTCGGGGCTCGCCCGAGAAGACCATCCCGTATACCAGCGTAAAGCACACCACCGCCAGCGCGCCGATGAGCCCCAGGCTGAGCAAGGCCGTGAGACCTCCTGCGCCCAGGATCCCCGTCTCCCGGACATGCGAGACGGCCCCGAAGGATCCGAGATAGATGAAAAGCTCCCCCACAAAACCGTTAAACGGCGGAAGGCCGCAGATGGCGGCGGCACCGAACAGAAACGCCAGACCGGTTTTCGGCATGCGTTTGCCGAGGCCCCCGAGCCGGTTCATGTTCAGCGTACGGGTCCCGTGCTTGACGGCCCCCGCACCCAGGAAAAGAAGGGTTTTAAAGAGAGAGTGGTTCAAAACGTGAAGCAGGCTTCCGATGAGTCCAAAAGCCGCCAGTTCCGCATGGCCGGCGGCGGTCCCCAGAAGCCACAGCCCCAGGCCGATGCAGATGATGCCGATATTCTCGACGCTGCTGTATGCCAGGAGCCGCTTGAGATTGTGCTGCGGGATGGCCGAAAGAATTCCCAGGATTCCCGAAACCGCGCCGATGACCAGAAGCGTCCATCCCCACCAGAGGGCCGGGGCGCCGAGCATGGATACGATCCGCACCAGCCCGTAGATGCCGGTCTTGATCATCACCCCGCTCATGACCGCCGACACATGGGACGGGGCCGCCGGGTGGGCTTCCGGAAGCCAGACATGAAGGGGCATGAAACCGGCCTTGGCGCCGAATCCCAGCACCGCCAGGATAAACATCCCGCCGGCCATGGCGGGTCCCGCCGGGGCTGTCATCCGGTCGAAATCGAGGTTCCCGCCGCCTCCCCCCATGAGGAGGAAGAGCACCAGCAGACACGCCGCCCCCAGATGGGCGGCCGTCAGATACGTCCAGCCGGCCTCGCGCACGGAGGCCTTTTCATGGTCGAACATTACCAGGAAAAAGGAGGTGAGGGACATCGCCTCCCAGGCCATGATAAAGAGGACGCCGTTTCGGGCCGAGGTGACCAGCAGCATGCTGGCAAAGAGCAAATTGAAAAAACACCAGGGACTTCCCGGATGCCGGTCATTGGGACTGTCCTCCAGATACCCCATGCCGTAAACGGCGGAAAGCAGGCAGCCGACCGAGATGAGGATAATAAACAGAGCCGAAAGGGGATCCACGGCCACCGAAAACGTACCGAAGGGAACCGACCAGGGATGGCTGAACACGGCGGCCTTGCCGGTCCGCAGGACCCCGATGGCCGGTGGAAGTGATAAAATCGCTCCCACCGCCGTGATGCCTGCGCCCCAGAGGGCCACTCCCCGGCCCGGTTTCCGGTGAAAGGCGGAGGCAATGCCTCCCAGGGTCAGAACGCATAACGCCGATAAAAACAATCCGATGCTGGTCACGGGGTCGCGCCTCCGGCATCGGCCATTTTTTCGAGCTCCCGGTCCATCCATTCGACTGCCGACAGGATTTCCTCCCGGGAGCCGACCCGGGCGACGACTTCGGAAAAGCCGGGGTCCCGAAGTGCAAAGGAGAGCCTGGAGAGCAGGCTCAGATGCGCCTTGATGGTGGGGCTCACGATGGTGAAGAGCGTGTGGACCGGCAGGCCGTCGATGGCCTGAAAGTCAATGGGATTTTCCAGAAAACAGAGGGACACCAGGGGGCGTTCCACATGCAGGGTGATGGGGTTTCGCACATGGGGGATGGCGATGCCGTTTCCGATGGCGGTGGACCCGAGGGATTCCCGGGCCAGAAGAACCTGATAAAGAAATTCCCGGTCCACCTCCAGGGGAAGGGCCAGGATATTCACCACACTCCGGAGCACCGAAGCCTTGTCCCCACCCCCCACCCGGTAATAGATTCCGCCGGTCTGAAACGCCTCGGTAAGTGAAGGGATAAAGGCATCCGTGGGCTCCTCCATGATCTGGGGCGAGAGCGGTACCCGGTTGGCGGTCGCCCACTCGAGAAGCTCCGCCCGGTTGAACCGGTATTGATTGTTGACCTGATGGTAGGGCAGCTTGGCCTGGGCCACCCAACGATAGATGGTCTTTTCGGACACGCGCAGCAGCTGCGCCGCGTCCTTGACTCGAAGATTCATTCACCCGTCTCCCTGCATTGGTCTACCCTAAAATTGCCCACAATTGGACAAACTTAGACAGACGCTGTCATATGTCCACTTGTAGGATTTTTGTCAAGAGGAAAAAAACAAGAAAAAAACAAAAAAAGTCCAGGGCGGGAGGGCCCGGATTTGGGTCGGCCCTGGAAGGGGGTGATTAACGTTTCAGGTGTCAGCAACACCCGGGAACCTGACACTTATCGAGGAATCCTATGATTTGGAGTATGCTCTAATACCCTGACATCTCTCCAGAATCAGAGTTCTGTGGATCGGCGGGACACTCCTTGCATTTACATACATAACCTACAGTGTACTTTTGATCAGCTGCCTGAGACCGGTCAGTGTACCCTTCCAGGTGGTGGTTTCATCCAGCATCATTGCCACGGTGATATTCTTCTCGACGCTTACTTCGAACACGATCTCTTCATCGCCGATTTTAAAGACCGCCTCTCCCCACCGTTCTGCCGGAATTCCCGTTGTTTCACAATCGTAATCGGTCCGCGCTTCCACCGTCATGCGAATTTCTCCCATTTCTGTCTCCTTATTTAGATTTTGTTGCGTTTACTTTTTAAGTTGCTGAGGAGCATGGCCTCATGTATAAGCATGTCATCTTATAGAACATTAAACCCGGAGACAACAATGAAACATTTGGATTATATGGCAGTGGCAGATGAGGCCATGGCCAAAATAAACAAAGGGGCGTTTTTAACGGTCAAGGCGGATGGGCAGCTCAATACCATGACCATTGGCTGGGCAATGCTGGGGGTTGTATGGTCCAAACCGATGATGATGGTTGCCGTCCGCGATTCGAGGCACACCTTCGGCATTATCGAAAAGGCTGCTGATTTCACCGTGTCTGTTCCCAAAGACAAAATGAAAAAAGAGATTGCCTTTTGCGGCACCAAATCAGGGCGGGATTATGACAAGTTCAAAGAATGTGATCTGGTAGCGGGCGCGGCGCAGAAAACAGTTTCACCGATCATCCAGGTGCCCGGCATCCATTTTGAGTGTAAAATTGTCTATAAATCCGCCATGGATCCGGCATTCCTGGATGCAGCCTACGACAAAGATATCTACCCGAAAAAGGATTTTCATACGCTCTATTTCGGCGAAATTTTAGAGTGTTACGAGATATAGAAATAACGTTGTAAAGTGGGGGATAAAAATGAAACTGATCGCAGTGAAACGTCATGTTAAAAATGGCTTCTTGCGGCACATTCTCGTCGCGTTGTCATTTGGGGTAGCCATCATTTCTTTTACTTCTTGCACAAAGACCATAAATGTTTATCATCCGCCACGTCTCGATCTCACCCAATATGGTCGTATAGGGATCATCACCTTCACGGACAATGCCCAGCCCTCCGTGGCGGATTATGCCACCGAGCAATTTGAGAATCAGATCCATTCAGCACAGGTGGGTATCCCGATTCTGGATTTGGGAACAGAGGCAGCGGTTCTCAGCAGTATCGGTTCAAGCCGGCTGGATTCCGCGGCAATGGTAAAGATCGGGCAGCGGTATAACGTTTCGGCCGTATTCAGCGGCAGCCTCGTTTACTCGAATATCGAGACCAATGTGAATTTAAAAGAGATTACCCAACTCAACGCCAGTGTGAATGCGACCCTCCATGCGACTCTGTCCGTAAAGCTTTTTGAAACCGGGGGCGGGGCGACGGTTTGGAGCGACTCCACTTCCTGGCAGCGAAAACTCGGCCAGCTGAGCGTGAATGAACATACCGGTCTTTCAGTTGGAACCAACGGCTATAATGACGCCTATCGAAAGCTTGTCCCGGATATGGTGCATGACGTTACCGGCGACCTTCGCGGACGGTATACAAGGGAGCCGGTGAACAATTAGCCCAAACGGTAGGGACACTACAATAAAAAATGTTAATGGAAGAAGGGACTCATCGCGGGAGGTGTCGTGTTGAATCAACAAAATTCTCAGCATCAGGCCCGAATTGTCTATTTTTCTCATGGCGGCGGCCCTCTGCCCATTCTTGGCGATGCCGGCCACCAGGCAATGGTAAATTTTTTGACGCAGCTGCCGTCCCGGCTGAAGAAACCGGACGCCATCCTTGTCATCAGTGCCCATTGGGAAGAGCGTGCGGCAACCCTGTTGGGCGCCCATACGCCCCCCTTGTTTTATGATTATTATGGTTTCCCGGATGAAGCCTATAACGTCACCTATCCGGCCCCGGGGAATCCGGAGCTTGCAGATAGAATCGCCGGATTGCTGCATCAAAACAGGATCCCGGTCCGCATCGACCCCCGGCGGGGGTTCGACCACGGCCTGTTCATTCCGTTGAAACTGATGTACCCCCAAGCCGATATCCCTTCGCAGCAGCTTTCGCTTTTACGGGGTCTCGATCCATCGGCCCATATTGCACTTGGCAAGGCGCTGCGGGAATTGAGGCAGGAGAACATTCTGGTGATCGGATCCGGTTTTTCATTTCACAACATGGGGGCATTTTCCTGGGAAGACACCCACATACCGGACCCGGCAAACGACGCATTCCAGGATTGGCTGATCGAGGTGTGTACCGGCCCCATATCCCAGTCCGAGCGTGAAAAGCTTCTGGTCGAGTGGCAAAAAGCCCCTTCGGCACGATACTGCCATCCCCGGGAAGAGCATTTACTGCCGCTTCATGTGTGCATGGGGATGGCGGATGAACCGGCATTGACCGTATTTGATGACTACATTCTCGGCAAGCGCGCGGTTGCGTTTCTGTGGTAAAAAAATCAACCGAAAAGATTATTGAGGAGCTAAGGAGAACAAGTTGGTGCCGCCCTCGCCGATCACTGCCCCCCGGGGGATGACGTGCATGTCCGGGCCGGTGGATGAAATCGTGACGTTTCCGCAAATCGTGACGTCATTTTCGAAGAACACATTCCCATGCACACTCAACGTATCACATGCGGAAAGATCCGGTATCCCCCGGTCGAACCTCTCTTCGAACATGTTCAGGTTTTTATAGTACCGACCGTCGAGATTTACTTGAATGGCTTTGTCTTCGAGCCCGGGGGACAGGGTCAGCCCCTTTTCGGACGAGAGCGTGAATCGGTCCGAACGCATCACCAGCAGATCGTTTGTGGTTTTCACCGGCAAAAATCTATGGCGGGGTACCTGGACCGCTTCCGCCTTTTCAAACAGGGAGATCGCGGTCCCCATGGCGGTTTCCACCTGGTAGACCTGTGGGCTGGTTTCGTTTCTCGGGTCGAGATGCTTTGGATTGAGCATCATCGGGAGGCAGATAAGTCCGTCTCGTTTAATCAGATTTTTCAGATGCACCAGGTTGACCCATAGGTTGTTCGTGTTGAAAAACCGGTGGCGGTGGATATTCTGGAAGGCGTCCCGATCCTCCGGTGGGCATTGCGCAGACTCCCGAAGCAACAGCTTGTTTTGACCGTCTATCGCCAGATGGCCGCCCTTGGCGTCCGATGGCATTCGCCGGGCCACCTCCATCAGAAATGACAGCTTGGTCCTTGCAAAATAACCGAGTAGGGCGGAATCGAGTACGGCGCCAAGGTTGTCCGAATTGGAAATAAAAGCATAGCGGACTCCCTGGTTCAGCAATTTATCCAGCATACCTGACAGATACAGGCTGTTGTATATGTCTCCATGACCGGCGGGATTCCATTCCATGCCCTTATCTTCCGGCCAGTTGGCCGGCATCAGGGTGTCGCGGAGAATTTTAGGAAACTGATGCTGAAAAAACATGAGGGGCGGCTGCTCCAGTTCCAGGGAAGCCATATATCGACAGGTTTCCGCATGGGTGTGGTGGCTGTTCATGAGGCAAAGGGTGGCATGGGTCCGATGAATATCGTTCAGAATGATATCCATGAAAGTCTGCCCGCTTTTAACGGTCAGAAGAGATTTCGGGCCCTTCAGGCCCATGCTCGTCCCGAGGCCGCCGTTGAGAACGATTCGAACCACCTGCGGCAATATGGAACGGCCGAAGGCTTCAAATCGGTCCAGATCTTCATAGCGGACAAGATGATGGTCCGCGACCGGTTTCAACGCCTCTTCCCGAAGAAATCCGTCTGTACCCTTCCGGATTTCATGATAATACATTGAAAACAGATCGATGATCGGTCTTTTAACCCCATCGTTCCTCATTTTGTTCACGAACAATGCCCTTGGCTCTGCTTCGGTCGATCTGTCTGCAAAATTAAATTTCATCTCCGGATTCTCCTATAGGATTATTGGCAGGTGAGGGGCAGATGGGCTGGCGGTCACCTTTGGTTGGCGGCATTACTTTAAAATATATAATTAATTCGAACCAAAAAAGTAAATGGGGTGTTGTGTGTATTTTTTGGATATCAAGGAAGGGGAAGACGACTATGACAATATATACCGCTGCCCGGGAAAAGTTCTATTCCTCGGGAGGCCTTGGGTCCTATGGCAGTTCAAATAGCGGGATAGACGGCCATGAAGACGAGGAACCCTTTTATGATGGCTCCGGGGCAGTTATCGACCGTGTCAATCCCGAGTATATAAAGGCGCCTGTGAGTTGTGGGAATATATTCGGAACGTATTAAAATGGGTTGAAATAAATCCTTGGGTAGCGTGCCGGCTAATACATGCTCATTGCCCTTTTAAACCCGGGCAGTGATCTCTCGATAACGTCGTCGGAGACGCAGTAGGCAATCCGAAAATGGCCCGGACAACCGAACCCGCTCCCGGGTACCGTCAGGATCAACTCCTTTTGAAGCGCCTTGACAAATTCAATTTCGTTTTCGACGGGTGATTTCGGGAAAACATAAAAAGCCCCGGATGGAATACTGAATTCATATCCGGCATCGGAAAGTCCCCGGCAGAGGATGTCCCGCTTTTTGGCGTAGGCACCCACATCGACCGCCGCCCCCTGGATGGCCCCTACGGCCCTTTGCATCAATGCCGGGGCATTCACAAAACCCAGGATCCGGTTGCTTAAAATCATCCCTTCGGAGAGAAGATCCTTGAAAGACGCACGGGGGTTGATGGCGATATAGCCGATGCGTTCGCCGGGAATGGAGAGTTCCTTTGAATAAGATGTCGTGATAATGCCGTTATCGTATGCGGAAAAAATATCAGGCACTTCCAGATCATCATAGACGAGTTTGAAGTAGGGCTCATCGGAAAGAAGATAAATGATCTTTCCAATTTCGTCACTTTTCTTTTTCAACAATCTTCCAAGTTCAGAAACGCTTTCTTTCGAATAGACCTGACCTGTCGGGTTGTTCGGAGAATTGATGAGAAAGACGCGTGTTTTCTCATTTATTGCCGCGGATATGGCTTCGATATCGAGTGTGAAATCCGGACGTGTCGGGACTGTTTTAAGAACGCCGCCATGGTTTTGCGCATAAAATGAATATTCCACAAAAAAAGGTGCGGGTACAAGCACCTCATCTCCAGGGTTGAGAAGCGTCTTGAGAACCACGTTCAAGCCGCCGGCGGCCCCGCAGGTCATGATGATTTCGTTTGCACTGATATCCACACCGCGTTCCATTGAAATTCGATCCGCCACCGATTTTCGTACGGACAAGTACCCTGCATTGGGCATATACGCATGGGCACCCGGCTCTTTTCTCCGGACGGCGTCGAGCAATGCGCATTCAAAAAGCTCGGGCGCAGAAAGATTCGGATTCCCAAGGCTGAAATCGAATACCTTCTCCGTACCGTGGATCGATTTCAAGCGGGCCCCTTCTTCAAACATTTTTCGAATCCAGGACGATTTTTCAATGGATTCTGCAAGATGGGCTGCAATCCCCAGTTCATTTGTCATAACAGTGCTCCATTTTTACGCTTTTCGCGTGCTGATACAGGTTATGTTCAAACAGTTCTGCCAACCAGTAAATCCAAATTATAATTCTTGGATTTTTTTACTGTTGAAAGTACGAAGGTTGATTTGACCTTACGTATCCCACGGATCTTTGCCAGTTTGTTCATCAGCCAATCCGTGTAACAGTTGATGTCTTTCAATGCTACTTTCATAAAGATATCTTCGTCACCTGAAACCTGATAGCATTCCAGTACTTCCGGCAACTCGAAAATTTTTTTCTTTACATTTTCGGCACACGATAAATGGTGAGCAGTTACACTGACCGAAATAAAGGCCATCACTTCAAGACCGATTTTTTCTCGATCCAATACCGCATGGTATCCCGAAACAATTCCGAATGTTTCTAATCTGCGAACTCGATCCAGCATGGCGGGCTGAGAAATACCGACCATGGATGCCAGCTTGGTATTGGTGATACGTCCCTCAGATTGCAGGATTTTCAGAATTTTTTTATCGGTTTCGTCAAATTTCATTGGCCTCTCATGGTGAATTCACGCCCTAATATTCTTAGGAAGATAAAACTGCAGTCCTGTTTCCTTCCCAATACCTGAAACGACGTACAAAACCAATACACAAAAAATAACAAAGGTTTATATTGGCGGTATATTTAAATGTCAATGAATTATTTAGAGTTATTTTCGCGATGTGAAACACACGAACCTAATATTATTAGGTTGTAATCCGATAGAAGAATATGAATTTATCGCGAATGAAATTGATATGCGTAAGATATTTGGTCAGGGAGGGAATTTATGTATGATAAAAAATTATTGCCCCCCGGCGATTTCGTTAAATCAGACTTATCACGATCTTATCGAAAGTGAGTCCCGAAATCGTATTTTCGTCTTTTTGCTTGTAATACAGCCCCCAATGATGGGGCTTGTAATCAATGTAAAATCAACCGTCAAGCGCATGAAAGGAAAAGACGACAATCTTGAAACAATTCTTTCGGCGGCTTTAAAGTAAATCGATAAAGTTGTCGATGACACTATGGGTAAAGGACTAAGTAAGCACCCTTGACTTCGATCCTATCAATCAGGAGGAAATAAAATGGGAAACAGCAACCTGGTGTTTCTTGAAAACCTGGAATGGTTCGACCAAAGCGGCAAAGAACTGGTTCATCGTCTTCCGGAAATCGGTTCCGGAGAAATCAAATGGGGGGCCCAGCTTACCGTTCGTGAAAGCCAGGTCGCCGTTTTTTTCTACAAAGGCAAGGCGGTGGAAGCATTCGGCCCCGGCCGCCACACGCTCCAGACCGGGAACATTCCCATCCTTACCAAGATTGCAAGTCTGCCATGGGCCATGAACAGCCCGCTTCGGGCGGAAGTCTACTTCGTCAATATGAAGGTGTTCACCAATCTCAAATGGGGAACGCGGGATCCCGTTGCTTTCAAGGACCAGGAGTTCGGGCTGATCCGCCTTCGCGCCTTCGGCATTTTCAACCTTCAGGTGATCCAGCCGGTGCTTTTCATCAACCGCATGGTGGGAACCCAGGGGGTGTTTACCACCGAGGCCGTTTCCGATTATCTCAACATGGTGATTGTTTCGCGGTTCAACGATTTCATGGGGGAACGCATCGATTCCATCCTGAATCTTCCTTCCAAATACGACGAACTGTCGGAGGGGCTCGCCAAACGCCTGCAGGAAGATTTCGCCCGGTTCGGCCTCGGCATGACCAGCCTGTACATCAATTCCATTACCCCGCCGGCGGAAGTGCAGCAGGCCATCGACGATAAAAGCCGGATGAACGTTTTCAGTGACATGAACAAGCTGATGCAGATGAAAGCGGCCATGGCCATGGAAAAGGCCGCCGAAGGCGATGCCAGCGGTCAGGGGATGGGTGCGGGCCTGGGCCTGATGATGCCGGCCATGCTGGCCCAGTACTTCACCGGTGGGGCTGCTCCGGGATCTTCGGGCGGTCCCGGGAGAGAGGCGGAAAGTGTTTTCAAATGTCATGAATGCGGCTGCGACATTCCCAAGGATGCAAAGTTTTGCCCCATGTGTGGCCATCAGCAGCTGGTTTTCCAAAAATGCGTGAAATGCGGGAAGAACCTGGCCCCAAACGCCAGGTTTTGCTCCCGGTGCGGCCACGAAGTGGAAGAAAAACCGGCAAGCCGGAAATGCCCCAACTGCGGTGCCGAAGGACTCGGAGACGCAGCGTTCTGCGGACAGTGCGGAGAGAAGTATTAAGAGGGGCCGACCGTGGCAGACTTTGTCATCGAGCATCAATGCCCCCAATGCGGTGCCCCGGCGGAATTGGCGGAAGCCGACCGGCTTCTGGCCTGCCCCTACTGCCGGGTGAAATCGTATCTCACCACCGACGGGGTTTTTCGCTATATCATTCCCCACCATGCGCCGGAGGGAAGAGAGCTCATTTACTATCCTTACTGGCGCTTCAAAGGGATGTTGTTTTCCTGTCTGGGGAATAAGATTGATAACCGCTTTATCGATGCGAGCCGGCAGGCACTTATATCATCGGTATTTCCGTTTAATATCGGATTTCGGGCCCAGACCCAGAAGCTTCGATTTGCCGCCGTCGAAACGAAAGGCGTCTTTCTTAAACCCGACGTTTCTTACGAACGGTTTTTCGCCGGACTTCTGGAGCATTACACACCCGCGTCTGCCCGATCCATCCTGCATCAGGAGTTTATCGGCGAAACCCGGAGCCTGATATACTCTCCGTTTTATTTCGACCCGAAACTTGTGGATGCGGTGGTCAATGAGCCGGTGTCAGGCGTCTGCCTGGAAGACATACCGGAGGGGCTTTTCCAGGCGGACCTGCCGATGCCACCGATTCAATTCCTCGCAGCCCTTTGCCCCAAGTGTGGCTGGGATCTTTCCGGAGAGCAGGATTGCCTGGTACTAAACTGTGAAAACTGCCGAAGTGCATGGTGGGAGAAAAACGGAAAATTCACCGAGCTTAAAACGGCCCATCTTCCGGCGGAGGGCGATGATTGGGTCTATCTGCCCTTCTGGAGAATCCAGGCAGACATCACTCCGATCCGACTGAAGTCCTATGCTGATCTGGTGAAAACCGCCAATCTGCCGAAGGTTCAGCAACCGGGGTGGGACAAGATCCCCTTTCGCTTCTGGAACCCGGCCTTCAAGGTCCATCCGCAGAATTATCTGACCATCGCCTCCCATGTCACCATGAACCCGCCCCCCCAAGAAACGACGACCGGTCCTCCCGATGGCGCTGCGCTGCGCGTGTCGCTGCCATTGAAGGAGGCGGTGGAGACTCTCAAGCTCAACGTGGCAAAAATTATCCATCCCGTGGAGCGGCGCGCAGAACTGCTCCCGAAAATTCAAATCACGGCCAACCGATTCCTGCTGGTTTACATTCCTTTCAAAGATACGCGCCTTGAATTCGTTCAGCCCCGCCTTAACCTGGCTGTCAATAAAAACGCCCTGTTGCATGCGCAGAATCTTTAATAAACTACATACCCTTTTTAAATACCCAGAAGGTGAGGCGAACAACGTACATGGCCACAAGGGTGACGACGGCACCGGCTGCCAGGACACCAAGATTCAGATCGACTCTCAGAAGGCTGTACAGATAGATAAAGATAATCACGCCCCCTGCGACGCCGCCGAAAAACCAGTACAGTTCCCGCATGATTCTTTTCTTGTGTTTCATAGTTTTCCTCGAAGAAATTTGTAGCTTGATATGGGGGTTATGAGCGGATTATCCTATAATATCTGGAGAAAGAAAAGCTTTTTTCACCCAATTTCTGTTTGTTGACAAACTTGCGGTGTTGGCATACACTCGGCACGCAAAAAAAGGAGCCTGCTTGATGCCCACCGCGTATAATACGCGGGCCAGGTTTCGGTGAAGGCCGCCTGGATAGTGTTTGCGCACCAATTTAATGAACAACAAATTTTATTAGGAGCTTCATATGTTTGGACTCGGTGGATGGGAACTGGCAATTATCCTGTTTATCATTCTGCTTATTTTCGGTGTCGGGAAACTGCCCGAACTGGGTGGCGGCATTGGAAAGGCCATCCGGAATTTCAAAAAGTCCATCAAGGACACGGACTCGGACGAAAAAGTCGAAACAGAGAAAATCGAAGAAAAATAAGTTCCTGCCGCTGTAGCCGGCCGGCATTTACGGCTCAGACAACCGCGAAGGCCCAACAGCACCTCAGATTTGTTCTTGAAAACGGGAAAACCCTCACCGTTTTTTCGGGGAGGGTTTTTTCTGGTTGATCCCGAGAACTCCATCCAGCGCTCCAGTCCCCATCACGAGCCTTTCATTTTAGCCATTCTCCGGTGCTCACAGAATTAAAAAACGCTTTGGGACAAGGCGGTGGGGAAAAATTAGTGGGGCGCTGCAAGTGGCAACGCCCCTCCATTCATCGTGCCTATGCCGCGTTTAGGTACGGTGATGGTTTCAACTGTTCATGTCGATGTCCTTTAAAAAGGAGATAGAGCAAACGGCGTGCCAGCAGATGGCTTTAGCTGAAATCGTTTGGTTTAACTGACTGTGATTAAAGTATAAACGACGGCTGCCGGACACTCTCGAAAAACTTGATTAGAGGATGGATATCGAATTTATGGGAGTGCAATGGGTCCTAAATACCCGGGCTATCGGCGATGGCGGTGGCGACTGGCTAAAAAATATCCATATGCCAATCGGAAGCTAAGTTCAGGTCGGCTTGATACGATAGCGTGTTGAAATGTAAAATCAGTATTTAGGTTTCAGGTCCCGTTTCCCATATGGTAGGGATAATTGTCGGGATTTAACACCACCCTGGGGGCGTGGGGATTTTTATAGACAATATGATCCCAGCCCACCTTGTCCTCGGAGATAAGGGGGCGAAACCGGCCGGCAGTTTCGTCCTTTTTCAACCGTTTGAAAAAGAAACTGTCACCTCCGCCCGCAGCCAGTTTTGCATGGGTTTCGTTGATGTTGGGAATACTGATGGCATCCACGGGGCAGAGGCACCAGCACAGATCGCACCCTTCGCAGTTATTGTGGAACAGCGGTGGATTTTGTGAAAAATCGATGCAGTTCATGGGGCAGTTGTCCACGCAGAGGGTGCATTTGGGGTAAGTGCATTTTTTCATGTCGATCACATGGATCGTCTTGCTCTGGGTATAGGCAATGGCGTCATATATGCAGGAGCGCTCACACAGGGGGTGGGGGCAGTGAATGCATGCCTGGGTGACCAGCACCGGAGCCGTGGATACCGCCGCTGCCGGCGAAGCCAGGGGGATGTTGATGGCGTTGACCACGCAGTTGTCCATGCAGGCCCTGCATTTCGGATAGACGCATTTGTCAAGGTCGATCACCGGAGTCGATACCGTTTCGGCAAAAGGCGGCATGCCGCCCGCCGGCATACCCTCCCCGGGCCCGCCAGGCATTGAACCAGAAGATGAGTCTTCGGCTACGGCGTAGTTCTTATGCACCACGATATTGCTGTCGTTGTTATCCACCCACAACGTGTCGGCATCCGGTCCGGTGGGAATGTCCGGAATCAGGTCGCGCTGTCCGTCAAAAATCCGCTGGGCACGCTCGGCCATCTCCCGGCCGAAGGTTTCCGCCTCCTTAAGGTCGATGGTATCCGGATGCCCGTGGGTATAATAGGGCTGGGGCATGTGCAGAACATGGGTGGCATCGCCGTACCAGTCGTTCCAGCCGATGATGGTGAATTCTTTTTTCTGCAGCGGCTGGGCGAGGGAATAGAAAAAACCGTCCGGCTGCACGCCATGGGTACAGAAGGTGGCGCACAGCTTACCGGCCATATGGGGCATGCGGCTTATGAAGAGCCTCAGATTGGCCGTTTCCCGATAAAACCAGATGGGCCCCCCGATGGCCAGCACATCGTATCGGTTCATCACCTTGGGCTCGATTTTTTTGATGTGGGCGATATCACACGGCATGGCGGCTTTCATTCCCCGATAGATCGCTCCGGCGATTTTCCCGGTGCTGCCCGTGGCCGAATAGTAAACGACGCAGGCCCTGAGGGATTTCTTCCCGGTCGTTTTCGCCGGTTCGGATGCCTGTACGCGGTTTGTCCCGAAAAAAAGATCGAAGGCCCGGGCCAGACGTCTGAGGCCCAGCACCCATGCGGAAGTAATGGAAAACAGTAGGAACTGCCGTCTTCCCAGAAGCGATTTGATCAATTTCATGATGTTCTCCTAAATATCACTGTCTTTTCGGCAGCTGATTTTTCAGATTCCTGGTTTCCCCCACGCTCTTGATACGGATCGCACCCTCCCCGGGTACCGGACACTTGTTCGCACAGACGCCGCAGCCGATGCAAAGATCCGCGTTGACGTAAGGCCGCTTGACGAACACTTTATTGCCGCGTGCGTTGATGACGGGGATTTCTTCCATCCAGATGGCCTTTTCCGAAAGCGGGCAATGATCCGCGCAGACCTGACATCGCTTGGCGTACGCGTGGGGCAGGCAGGCGTTGCGATCGATGAACGCAAGGCCGATCCGGATGGTCTGCTTCCCCTCGAGGGCAAGCGGCCGGATGGCGCCGGTGGGGCATGCCCGACCGCACATATTGCATTTGTATTCACAGAAGCCCATCCGCATCTTGAGCACCGGTGACCAGAGTCCGGCCAGGCCGCCTTCCAGCATGGCGGGCTGAAGGACGTTGGTGGGACAGACCTTCATGCATTCGCCGCAGCGAACGCAGCTTGCCAGAAATGCATCTTCGGACTCCGACCCGGGAGGCCGGATCAGTTCCGGATTGAAGGTCCGGCTTGCGGAAAGGGGCAGCGCATGAAACAGCAGGCCGCCGCCGAGGCCGGCAATGCCCGTGCTGAGCACCTGACGACGTCCCAGGTTCAGGCCTGATTTGGCGGGAGGCCTGAAGAAATTGACAATCCATCGGATAAATGAATTTTTCATGACGTCCTCCCCGGCACGTTGAATTCAAAGGTGATGGCATCCGTCGGGCATCCGGAGTGGCAGTTCCAGCAGAAGAGGCATTCGGAAGGTTTCCACCCCTCACCCCCCATAGGGTTGGCGCCGCCCTGGCACTCGGCGACACAGTTCAAGCAGTTGTTGCACCGGTCCGGGTCCACTCGCAGGCGGAAGATCGGATTTTTCCCCGCAACCCCAAGGAGTCCTCCCAGGGGGCAGATATACCGGCACCAGAAGCGGGCCCGGAAGAAGTTAAGCAGGATGACCGCGCCGAAGAGCAGCCCGAAGAGCATCCCCCACCTGAATTGGGGTTGTTCAAGGGTTAGAAAGTATTGCCGCAGCACCCCGTGGATCGGTTCGCTGACGGCGGCAAGCCCCATGGGATTTGTCTTATACATCCAGCCGAAAACCTCCTGAAATCCCGCATTGACCGCGGGGAACACGGCGGTGGCGAGCGAGCGGTACAAAAAGGAGAACGGATCCAGCCAGCCGGCCAGATTGGGACCGACGAATGCAATAATCAAAACCAGCGCCAGGAGATGGTATTTGCTTTTCTGCCAGACGGAATAGCCGCCGGTCCGTCGCCGTTGCTTTTTGCGGGTATCCCGCAGTCCTGTGAAAAAGTTATGCAAAGCACCGAAGGGGCAGATCCATCCGCAGAACCATCGACCGAAAACCAGGGTCAGTACCAGCGTGATAAGGGAAAGCAGCAGTGCCGAGGCCACCGCATGCCCGCCCAGCCAGAGTGTGAGCATCACCAGGGGGTCTAGATCGAAAAACAGGGTGAGCAGGCCTTCCTTGACATTCCCGGGATGAAAGACCGTCTGCAGAAACAGGGACAGGAAAAACAGAAGGCAGGCGGTCTGCACCAGCCGGCGCAGCCAGACAATCAGAGCGGTTTTTTGTTTTGCCATTCTTTTTAACCTCCTTTTATAATTCAATCTATAAAACGGAGTGTTTTTTACATTGGCGTATTGTGCATTTTTATTGATATTCCACGCAAAGGCAAAAGCGTTTTTGTGCTTTTAAAAAAATGCCAAATAGTGTAGAGTCCTCGTGCCCAATCCCGAACAGGGAGCTTTCTATATTAAAATTCTATATTCTTAAATCCGGAACCTCCGCCGTCGGAGCCAAGGAGTATACGAAAAGATGAAAAAGACACATGTGGTCATGACATTTGCTGCTGTGGTTTCCCTGCTCTTGCTGCAGCTGTCCTGCGCAGGTACAAAAAAACAGCCTGTCGTGGAAGAAAAGGCGCCTGCAGCCGGACAGTTTCTGGCCGGTACGCATCAATCAGCCGGGGTTTCCTGCAACGACTGTCATCAGGAATCACCGCCGGGGAATGAAGTCCCGACTGCCGTTTGTCTGACGTGCCATGGGGATTATAAGGACAAGACGGCTTCTTCCGCCACGGACCCCCACAATGCCCATATGGAATTTCCGGATTGTGGCAACTGCCATCATGCCCATCGGGCGAGCGAGAACCAGTGCCTGTCGTGTCACGATTTCGGCGGGAATACTCCTTGAGGTTTCTTTGGGAGCTATCAGCTTTCAGCACTCAGCCTTCAGCTAAAAACGACGGCAACATCAAGCTAAGCTGACCGCTGAAAGCTGACAGCTGATAGTTATTGCCTATCCACAGCCTCAGCCAGTTCCTTTCCGGCATCATAGGCTTCGCGGATATACTCCGGATGTTTTTCGATGTCGCCTTCAAAATCGATCCCTCTGTAGCCGAGGGTTTTAATAAGGTCGGCATCCAACACGTCAAAAAAGTACCGGACGCTGAGGGTGGCGCCATCGAACAGTTTTTTCCCCCGGGTGGCGCCGACGGCGATAAAAAGTCCTTTCCGGGTATAGGCGGGTTTTCCGAGGGGGGCGTCGTCAATCCAATGCTTTTTTACCCAGAGGGACTGGAACCGGTCCATGAGCGCCTTGGTGTGACCACTGACGGCATAAAAAAAGATGGGTGAGGCCAATATGATTCCCCTTGCGACCATGAACTTTTCCTTAACCGCTTGAAAATCGTCCCGGATGACACATTCCCCCGTGGTCCTGCATCCGTAGATCTCAAGGCACGGAGAGATTTTTAAATCCCGAAGCACGATTTTTTCCACCAGTGCACCCGCATCCCGGGCGCCCTCTACTGCGGCATCCAGCAGTGTCGCAGTATTTCCATGTCGCCGGGGGCTGCCGTATACGGCCAGGATGTTTTGATACATACGCGGTTCCTCAAATGATTTTCAAATGGAAATTGCCCATTCGAAATGCTTTAAAAAATAAAAGCTTATCAGTTATATGGGGACAATAACCCCGGGACGCTGTTTCTGTCAAGCGGCCTCCTATCCGGGGCCATGCCAATCGCATGTAGGATGTGACGATGTGATCGGGGTCGCTATCGGTATCGGGATCGAAAAAGGTTCGATAG
>JBECKW010000012.1:0-3096 GCA_040235505.1 Desulfobacterales bacterium | reverse complement strand
ACCCTGATCAGCACTTCGTTTTCCCTGGGCTCTGGAATATCTATCTCGACAAGCTCGAAATCAGCTCCCGGAGCCTTTACCTGTATAGCTTTCATCTTGGCCATGAATTATCTCCCTTCATCCCGGTCCTTTTATTGAAAGTTTATAGCACTCATTATACAGGGTGTGCAAACGGAGAGGGCCTCTTCCTGTAGGAAACAGCCTGATTTCCCCCTTCATTTTCCTTACCTCTTGAAAATCGGAGTGTTATTGCGTATATAATGCCAATCACTTTTTCTCGGTAACTTTCAGTGTGGCCCCAAAAAACCCCTGCTTCCCGCCCCAACATATTTTCAGCTGAACGCAGGGCATACTGAATCGTCGAAACGCTCACATTGTTCATATACTGAATACAATGAGCCGGATAATTCCTAAAAGTCTCGTTGCAGCCCTTCTTGTCTTTTTGCTTTTTTGGGGCGGATGCACAAGTGAAAAGAGAAATCCTCGTGCCGCTGACGGCGTTTTGGACCTCTCCTCGTGGGATTTTGAGAGGGACGGGATCGTCAATCTTGATGGAGATTGGGAATTTTACTGGGGGCAGCTTCTCACGCCATCCAAATTCGAAACCGGGGCGCTTTCCCCACGGACCGGTTATTTCTCCATTCCCGGCTATTGGAACGGACACCTGATCGACGGCAGCCCCCTTTCCGGCGAGGGTTATGCCACATTCAGACTTAAGGTCATTCTCGGCTCCGCACCGAAAAAACTTGCCATCCGGATAGAGGAGGAGTCGACCGCATATCGATTGTGGGTGAACGGTTCTCTTGTGGCTGCAAACGGTGTCCCCGGCGAGAATGCCGCTGCCATGAAACCCTATATACAAATCAAGGCTGTTCATCTGCCGACAGCATCGGAATATCTGTACGTCGTCCTGCAGGTATCCAATTTCTATATGCACGACGGAGGCCCTTACAGGAAGATCGCCCTGGGAACGCAGGATGCCGTGACAAGAAAACAGGAAACTCTTCTTACGTTGGATCTTCTTCTTTTCGGGATACTGGGGATCGTTTCCTATTACCATTTCATCCTGTATCTTCTTCGCAGGAAGGAGCCTTCATCTCTGTACTTTGCCGCCTTCTGTTTCTTCTGGTGCATCGGCATTCCTTTCGGTTCCACCAGCGGAAAATTCATCACGCTTATTTTCCCATCTTTTCCATGGTATTGGGTAAGCCGTATGGAGCTTCTGACCTGGTTCCCTATCGTGCCGCTGTTTCTCATGTTTTTCACATCCCTTTATCCCCGTGAGCATTCACGGAAGTTGGTAACATTTACCAAAGTCACGGCATCCGTTTTTTTAATATTCGTGTTTTTTTCCCCTTCCAAATTGATCAGCTATACTGATGTGCCCTATCAGATAATTTCTCTCATCGTTATCTGTTACATCATCGTAGGGTTATCTGAAGCCGTGCGTCACGGAAGAAGAGGGGCGGTGCTGATGCTCATCGGTGTCGTCGTTTTTTTGATAACCGTGATCAACGACAGTCTTTACATGGACATGATCATATACAGCATCTATCTTGTATCCTTCGGATTTGCGTTTATGATTCTTATCCAGTCTTTCGCCCTTTCCCGGCGGTTTGCACACTCCTTTGCGGCGGTAGAGGCGCTGACCGGCGAACTGGAGGAGAAAAATGTCGCGCTGTCGCAACTGGACAAGCTCAAGGACGAGTTTCTGGCAAAGACTTCCCACGAACTGAGGACCCCCCTGAACGGCATCATCGGAATCGCCGAGTCCCTGAAATCCGGGGCCACCGGGAGACTTCCCGCCGATACCCAGGAGAATCTCTCCATGATCGTGGGCAGCGGAAAGCGTCTGGCCGGGCTGATCAACGATATTCTCGATTTTTCACGGCTCAGGCACAAGGACATCCGGCTCAATCGGCGGCCTGTGGATATCAGGTCGCTCACCGAGACCGTTCTGACGATCATGAAGCCTTTGGCGGCGGGGAAACGTCTTGAATTTTACAACGAGACATCAAACGAACAGCCGCCGGTCTGGGGCGATGAAGATCGTCTACAGCAGGTACTCTACAACCTCATTGGAAATGCGATCAAGTTTACGGATCAGGGAGAGATCAGGATATCCGACAATCAAAAAGATTCCATGATTGAGGTCTCGGTGGCGGACACAGGCATCGGCATTCCGGAAGACAAGCAGGCGACAATCTTCCGGTCTTTTGAACAGACGGACGCATCGGATGCCCGTGCCTATGGCGGGGCCGGGCTGGGGTTGTCCATTACCCGGCAGCTTGTGGAACTTCATGGAGGGACGATTAGTGTTCGATCCGAACCCGGTGCCGGGTCCGATTTTTCTTTTACTGTTCCTATCGCAGAAGATCGCTCCCCGGAGCTAAATACCTGGGTTCAACGTGTGGAAAAAGTCCCTGCATCGCCTCCGCCCCCTTTGGCCGAAGACCATGGATCGGAAGCATTCCTGCCCGGGTTCGAGGGGGATATCACCATCCTTGCCGTGGATGATGATCCTGTCAACCTGCAGGTTGTTTCCAACCACCTTGGTTTCAGGAATGTCACCGTGATAAAGGCAACGAGCGGCATGCAAGCCATCGCCCTGATTGAAAATGGTCTTCTGCCCGATCTTGTGCTCCTTGATATCATGATGCCCGGGATGACAGGCTACGAGGTCTCCTCATGGCTTCGTCAGCGCTTCACCCTGTCCGAAATGCCCGTGATTGTCCTGACTGCGAAAAACGGTGCCGACGACCTTGTGGAGGGTTTCAGCAAGGGCGCCAATGACTATCTGGTGAAACCCTTTCTCAAGGACGAACTCCTTGCAAGAGTCGTGTCCCAGCTCAAGCTGAAAGCGTCATACATGACCTTGAGAGAAAATATGTCCCTGAGAAAGGAGCTGGCGGAAAGAAAACAGGTCGAAAGGGAATTGAGGCTCATCCATCAGAGTCTGAATTTCATGCTCAACGAGGTTGACGAGGCAATTTTTGCAGTGAACGAGGCTGAAGAAATCACATTCTGCAACAGGCGCTGTGAAGAACTCCTCGGATACCGGGCGGAAGATCTGCTGGGTACGCCGTTTGCGGAGAT
>JBECKW010000341.1:0-4639 GCA_040235505.1 Desulfobacterales bacterium | reverse complement strand
GCCATCGCACATGGCATTACGCGCTATATGCTGTATTCGCTCAGAGACAGGGGGATTGTAGAGCAAGTGAGCAGAGGCGTTTACAGGCTGAAGGAACTGCCTCCGATATCCAACCCGGACCTGGTTACCGTAAGCCTCCGGTACCCTAATGCCGTCATCTGTCTCATTTCCGCCCTGTCGTATCACAATATCACAACCGAGATCCCACACTCAGTCTATATGGCCGTACCAAGAAACTCAAGAATACCGTCAATCGACTATCCCCAGTTCAAGTCCATCGTTTCTCTAATGAAGCATACAACGCCGGAATCGAAAGGCATGTCATTGATGGTGCGTCTGTAAAAATCTACACTCCGGAGAAGACCCTTGTTGACTGCTTCAAATTCAGAAACAAAGTCGGTCTTGACACCGTAATAGAAGCGATCCGCTTTTACCGTGAACGGAAAAAAATAAAAGTAGACGATCTTATGAAGTATGCCACTGTCTGCCGTGTGAGCAAAACCATGCGTCCCTACCTTGAGGCAATTTTATGATGGATTCCGAGGCGGATCATTTCTGAAAGAACCAGTGTCACGCGTTGTGTCGTGAGCTTGTCGCATATTTGTGTCGCGAATCTGTCGCAAACTTTGTCGCGAAGCTGTCGCAAACATTTAGATGAGCTTGTACTCTTGATGATGAGTCGCCCCTTCACTTAAAATAATTTCTTTATCATGCATTCCCTTGAGGTCACGCTGCAGGCTGCGGCGATTAACATTTGGACAGAGCTTTTCATAGTCCTGAATGGTCAGCTTTTTATGTTCCAGAAGGAAGCCAAGTGCCTTTCCCTGCCTTTTATTCAGGCTGTGTTTTTGTATCAGAACATCGCGGCGAATGACTTGCTCTCCACGTTCTCTGACTTCTACCATTTGGGTTTCAAGACCGGTGATAAAATAATCAAGCCAGACAGTCATATCCATTCCGTTGTCGCGCACGCTCTGGATTGCTCTGTAAAAGGTCGGCCGGTCGCGGTCATAATATTCACTGATGGTGAACAGACGTTTGAAATCGTACCCTGCTTTGTAAAGACATAGCGTTGACAGCAGGCGCGAGGTTCGACCATTGCCGTCGAGAAACGGGTGGATGTGCACCAGTTGAAATTGGGCAATGCCGCTTACCAGTACCGGGTGGATATCCAATTCGCCGTTGAGCCACTTGACCAGTTCCGACATCATAATGGGCACCTCAACCGCTGATGGCGGAGTGTAGATTACCTCTCCGGTGGATGAATTGGCCACATAGTTCTGAATCCGTCGATAATTGCCCGGATCAGCCTTACCGCCTCGAACGCCTTCTACCAGTTTTCGGTGGATTTCCCTGATCAGCCCCTCGGTGATGGGATCGCCGCTGTTCAGGCAGTCTGAAACGAATTCAAAGGCGGAGCGGTAATTCAAAAGCTCACGCGCATCATCAGGGTCAACCTCTGGAACAGCCTCTCCTTTCCAAAGCCGTTCCGCCTGGTCCAGTGTCAATCGTGTACCTTCAATGTGGGTGGTGTGATGGGCCTCTTTTATGAGAGCCCTGTTCCCCATATCACGGACCCAGTCATCCGACAGCCGGGCTGCTTCCAGAAAACCGCGGGCCCGTTCAATCTGCGTGATGGCTGCTGTCATTCGGTTTGTGATGGTGAATAATGGGGTAAATGCTGTCATATTATCATCTTATCCCAAGTTTGAACGAACAGGGTTTCCGCTTCACATGGATGCCATATACTGCCTACCAGATGCACACAACTGAGTAAAGATACAAAAGCATTATACAGACTTGATTTTCAGGGGGATGAAATTTCCCTGTCGGGAATATATTTTTTTGATATCATACAGTATCAGTTTGAATTCCAGAAATGACGATTTGCGAATGCGTGACCTGAGCCGCTTTTAAGGTACCGTTCAAAATGCTGTGCCTGGGGAAGGGTTTGAAAAGCGATGTAAAGCGCCAGTTTCCAGGGGCGATTTTTAGAGGTGTGATGGCATTTTCCTGCATTGTGTTCCGCAATGCGTTTTTTAAGATTAGATGTGTGTCCAATACCAATATAGCGACTGTCTGAAGAGGTTTCGCTTTCAAGAATGTAGGTGTAGTACATGGCGGGGTGTTTTCGTCGTTTGAGGGTGAATGAGTGGTTTCGGTTATAAAAAGCGGATCGGGTCATTAGAGGCCCTCCGTCGCCAAGGCTATGGAGGACACCATCCTTCGGCTGTTCTTGCAGAAACGTGGTGCGTCAGTGATTCGTAGAAACGTTTTAAGATGGCCTGCCATCCGTAGCTAGTGAGTGATGAAATAGAGGATGGGGTCATTAGAGGCCCTCCGTCGCCAAGGCTATGGAGGACACCATCCTTCGGCTGTTCTTGTGGAAAATTGGCACGATAGTGAGTTTTTTTGCTGCCATGGGATGGCCTGCCATCCGTAGCTCGTGAGTGGAACGAACGAGCGAAGGATGGTGGAGGCGGCGGGAGTTGAACCCGCGTCCGAAAATATTCCGCACAGGCATCTACATACTTGTCCTGAGTTTTAAATATCGCTGGCCAGAGTCTCCCCCAGGCACGATACTTGACCAGCTATCCTGAAAACTTTCGCCGATTCCTTTACAGGCATGGGGAATCGGTTATCCCGCTAGTCGACGCCCAATCCGGATGCGCGGGAGCTATCCGGGAGGACGGCAGCTGACTAAGCAGCTACGGCAAAATTATAATCGTCTGCGATTATGTTTAATTTCCCGCCTTTTTTACGAGCTGACAGGCGCTCGGTATGCAGCCTGAACTTCTTTATCCCCGTCGAAGCCGTTTCGCCCCCATTTGAATATCGCGACCAAATTGCCGCGATTTGTGAGGTTGGGATATAAGTTCCCAAATTTTAAAAGAGCATTGATTCCGACCATAAAATACAGCAGCGGCCCCGGGTTTGTCAAGATCTCCGTTTTTCGTAAATTCGCGATAACTCTCGATAGTACCTGTTGCCCAACTCTCCTGTTGATACCGGTGCATAGCAGGATATCAAGAGCAGGCTCTCCATGTGCGACTCATTCTCTATATTCCTGTTTTTGGCCTCAAAAAACTCGAAACAGCACCCATTTCAGGGGGCTTTTTAGATTTTTTTCTTATCTTTCCAATCTATTAACGTGGCCCGTCCCTCTTTCTCTCAGATCAAATCGCATCACGATATCTTGCCTTCTTTATCGGACAACCAAAACAGAACACGGTGCCTGGCGGACAACGCTCTCAGCAACGCTACCAAGAAACAGTTTCGTACTGCCAGAATAACCATGGGTGGACATTACAATCAGGTCAATTTGCTCAATGGTTGCATACTCAACAAGGCTCGCAAACTCAATTATTCCTTTGTATGAATGTTCATGGATCGTCACGTATGTTTCGAACTTGAGACCGGGCTGATGCTGCTCGGCAAATTTTTCAATCTTTCGCTTAATCAAGTCGGTGACATCCGTGGGAGTCACATGAGTATCACCGACAGCTAAATATTGATCTGACCACGGGTTTGTGATGACGTGTGCCAATACCAGTTTCGCTTTAAATAGTTTTGCAAGTGCAGCGGCCTTCTCTAATGCTTTTGCAGAGAATGTTGAGAAATCAATGGGGCAAAGAATCTTTCTGTATAATCGATCCAAAAAAAGCACCTCCTATGCATGATTTCAATTGAATCAATATTTGTTAGCTTATTTATATATGGCCTGAAGAGGTTATATGTGTCAAGGCGCATCAGCCACGGGTGCATTCAGACATGAGTAGTAAAAACACCGCCGGGTATTCGGGTGGGAATTGAACCCCTATCCGTTCTCTATTCTGGGAAAATGTAGAGAGTTAAAGTTCTCTCGTAGTTCGGCCACCTGTGAAAGATTTTTTGTATAGCCAGTGAGCTTTTATGGCCTCTGTTCATATTGCCGCATTAAATCCAGCAGGCCGTTTACAATCGAGGCTTCTCCGCAGCCCTTCTTCAACGCGGCCATTTTGGCCTCGTTCTTGCCCAGGTCATATGCGGCATCATCGACAATGTAGCCGATCCGGCGATTGGCAAGCGTGAACATGAGGGTATCGGGAAACGGCGATTGCTGGCGCACCTCTTGATAGATATTGGTTACCACTTCGGCTGAAACTCGGGTTATAGCAATATTGTCAATCATCAGTAACCCGATCTGGAAACTCGTGGGACCGGCATCGGCTGCCTCTGCAGCACTGTTCGGCTGACTCGGTCCGCCTTGCCCACCAGGGCCACCGGATCCACCCGGGCCGGCCTGCGCGTTGGGTCCGCCTGCTTTGCCAGGTCCACCCGGGCCGCTCGGCCCGCCCGGGTCTTTCTGCCCAGGGCAGGTACAGGTCTTCTCGGCGCCCCAGATTCTGGCTTGCGTGATCATCTTCTTCTGGTCCATGGCGTTTGCCACTCTCACGACCTCTTCACCGAGAATGCGTCCGAGCACATTTACGGGTTCAAAATCCGAAGGGTTGTTCCAATCATCAGAAACGATCGGTCCCTGGTCGCCGGCGGCGCCCGAGACGTATAGCGCCACAACCTTATCTTTATAGTGCTGTTCCACGTTTCGTTCAGCGGCGCCGGTTACTTCACCGGTAAGCAGATTGTTCTTCATGCCGAT
>JBECKW010000304.1:0-3447 GCA_040235505.1 Desulfobacterales bacterium | reverse complement strand
CGCTGCACACGCTTTTCACCAGCATGCGCGGGAAGCGCAAGGCCAAGGACAAAGTAAAGTCCGGCAGCTACAGCACCTGGCAGAAGAGCAAATACTACGTGCTGGTGGGGGTGCTGGTGGGCGCCCTTTTCGGCGTGAACCTGGCCGGCTGGATCGATCCGTTCTCGTTTTTCTACCGCTCCATGGCCACGGCGGTATTTCCGGCGATCAACGCGGGATTCCAGGGCATTTTCGACTGGTTCTACCGGGTGAACCCGTTTCATCTTGCGGCCGTCACCGAACCGCTTTACCGCATGTTGCGGGAGTACTTCCTGACCTTGGCGCAACCGCAGTTTTTCTGGGGCACGCTCCTGGGGGTGCTGCTGGGGGGGATCGTGGTGCTCAATTTTTTCCGGTCGCGGTTCTGGTGCCGGTATATCTGCCCCACCGGGGCCCTGCTGGGGCTTTTTGGGAAGAACCCCACGCTTCAGCTTTCGGTGGATCCGGATAAATGCAACAACTGCATGACGTGCGTGATGGAATGCCAGGGAGGCGCCGATCCCAGGAGCACTGCGAGCTGGAAACCCTCCGAGTGCCTCTATTGCTGGAACTGTCATTCGGGATGTCCGACGGACGCCATTTCTTTCAATTTTAACGTGCCCGGGAGGAAATGAATATGAGCAGCGTGTTTCGATGGATCGGCAATTTTTTCAAATCCCCCACGGATAGAAAGATGGACCTGGGCCGCCGGCAGGTGATCACCGCCGGGGTGGTGGGCCTGGGGGGAAGTCTGCTGCTTCGAACCCATCCGCTGGCGGGAACCGATTTGCACAATCCGGGCTTGATCCGTCCGCCGGGAGCTGAGGCGGAGGATGATTTTCTGGAAAAGTGCATTCGCTGCGGCGAGTGCATGAAGGTGTGCCCCACGAACGTGATTCAGCCGGCCATGCTGGAAGCGGGGCTGGAGGGGCTCTGGTCGCCGGTTCTCAAGACGGAGAAGGCATATTGCGAGTACAAGTGCAGCATGTGCACCCAGGTATGCCCCACGGGAGCCATCAAGAGTCTTACGCTTCCGCAGAAGCAGGCGGTGAAGATCGGCATGGCGCATGTGGACCGCAACCGATGCCTTCCCTGGGCTTTTGGCCGGGCTTGCCAGGTGTGCGAAGAGCATTGCCCGCTGCCGGAGAAGGCGGTCTTTCTGGAGGAGGCGACGGTGACCACGGCCCAGGGCACAAAGCTGACGGTAAAGCGGCCCCACGTGAACGCGGAGCGTTGCATCGGGTGCGGGATTTGCGAGAACAAGTGCCCGGTGTCGGACAAGGCAGCGATTCGGGTCACCAGTGTCGGCGAGAGCCGGAACCCGGAAAACCAGTTCCTTACCGCCGACCGGTATAGGGGATAATGTCCTACGAGCCCTTAATCCGCATAACGTGACGGAGAGAAAGATGAACATTCAGAAAATACTCGGAATCACAATAATTTGTCTGGCGATCTCGACGCTTGCATGGGCGCAACCCCAGGGCAGTCCTGCGGCAGCCACACCTTCCGGTGCCTCCAATGTAAAAATTGAGGGCGCATACCAGGCGGTCCTGACGTTTCCGAAAGCGCAACCCACTGCCATTCTGGTATTTTGCCCGAATGGTGAACCTTTTTCAGGCGTCTGGGTCGAAGATGGCGGTGCAAAGTTCGTGGGCGATATGTATGATAAAAGCATCAATGGCGACGAATTGTCTTTCACCGTTAAGGCCGGCCCGGGAGTATGGAAATTCGTTTGTACCATAGACGGCAAAACCATGAAGGGCACTGTAACAGGAGACGGCGCCACCTCGCCCTTCGAGGGGCCTCGGGTGGAATTGGATAAAGATTTTTGTAAAAAATAAACAAAGGCGACAATTTTAAAGCATTCACCTCCACATCATTTATTGTCGCAATTCGGGATGAAAACATTAAAGGGAACGCAGGTAATGCGCAAGATTTTCTCGGGGTCGCTATCGGTATCGGAATCGCTATCGTTCCTGATTCGATTCCGATACCGATAGCGATACCAACCCCGAAAAGGATCGTTTTGAAATTGGCTCAAAGGAAAATTGTGTTTTAAATCGTAAGGAAGGAATGAGTAAATGGCAACACCGTTGTTAACCCCCCTTCATTGCGGGATCAGTGTGGCAAACATGCAGGAGTCCATCGACTGGTATCAAAATATGCTGGGCTTTGAACTTGTATCCCGCCAGCAGGTCGAGATGCTGAAATGCGAAGTCGCTTTTTTGAAGATGGGGGATTTCGAGCTTGAACTTTTTTGCCATCGGGAAACGATTCCGCTGCCTGCCGATCGAAGAGAGCCGAACAAGGACATTCAAACCCAGGGAATCAAGCATGTATGCTACGCGGTGGAGAATGTGGCACAATTGCTGGAAGCGCTTCGTTCAAAAGGCGCCGACATCGTTTTTGGCCCCCTCGAGATGGAGGGGACCCTCATCGGATTTATTCGCGACAATACCGGTAATCTGATCGAGTTTATGCAGAAATGAGGATCGGTACGAGAGTCTGCGGGCGGCCGAAACGACATGCCGCCCTTTAAGTTCCTATCATAACTATGGCCATATGGCCTCACCATTAACACCGCGGCACCATCATCAAGGCGAAAAGGCCTTCCCCCCCATCCAATCATCGCCCCCCTACAAAGAAAAACCGAGGACGGGTCCCCCGGATCAGAATTTTTACGCTTTCTCCATAAGTTTTTAACAATTTGATGTAAAACATTAATATTCAATAATTTCATCTGGGAGGGATTCCCGGGCCACCCGAGAATGCCGGATGGCTGCCTATCAACCTGAATTAGAATGAAAACAGGAGGAGAAAGAATGCGTTTTTTTAAAATGTTATCGGTGGCCGGATTCTGCCTGTTGGCCGGGTCCATTTTCGCTTTGCCCGGCGTCGCAGCAACATGCTCAGAGTACCTGGGAGGCGGGCCGGTCGACCCGACGCCGCTTTTCAATGCGCTGGATTTGAACCACGATGGCAAAGTCACCCACGATGAATGGGTGAAGACGGAGGCCCCCACCCCCTCTTGGAGTGCTTTCCAGAAAAAGGCCCTGGTCCAGAAGCATGGATACATCACCCTGTTTGACTTTCTGACGGACGATGCACCTGGCGGTATTGACACCAACTGTGACGGCGCGGTTACACTGGACGAATTCCTTGCCACCAAAAAAATGGCGCCTCCGGGCGGTGGAAGCGCCGGGGGACCGGGAGGTGCTGGTGGCGCTCCGGGTGGAGCAGCCGGTGGTCCTCCGGGTGGCGGCGGCGCTCAAACCACCTCGCTTTATCCCAGCCCCACCGCACCGCGGGAGGCGCTGGCCGAGGGGACGTATTCCAAGACCACGCCCGGAAAATACCCCCCGTATCCGGACGGAGGCGCGGCCGACCCCACACCGCTGTTCAATTCCCTTGACGCGAATCATGACGGCA
>JBECKW010000287.1:0-11462 GCA_040235505.1 Desulfobacterales bacterium | reverse complement strand
GGAAAAGACCGGTTCCGAGGTGGCGGTCCGGGGCGGGGGCTGTGGGGTCCAGGTTCGGGCGGGGCGGTCGAGGTGCTGGAGGGTGGCCGCGACGGCGGACTCGATGATCTGGTGGATCGTTTTGGGGTCCGTAAAACGGACAGCGTGCTTGGTGGGGTGCACGTTGACATCCACCATGTCCGGGGGAACCGTCAGGAAGAGGACGGCCACGGGGAAGCGGCCCGTGATGATGCGGCCGGAGAAACCCGACATCAGGGCGTGCCGGATGAGATTGTCCCGGACAAAACGCTGGTTGACGTAAAGATAGATCCCCCGGGTGGTGCTTCTCACCGTTCGGCCGGAGGAGATCCATCCCTCGAGGTTGATGCCGTTTACGGACCGGGACAAGGGAAGAAGTTCTTCCTTCAGCTCCCGGCCCACCACATCCGCGATTCGGTCCGGGGGGCCGGATGCGGCGGGCCAGCTTTTGACCGGTTTACCGTTGTGAGTGAGCTGAAACTGGGTCCGGGGCCAGGCCAGGGCAATGCTGGAGAGGGTGTCCACCACATGGCCCATTTCGGTGCCGGCGGTTTTCAAGAATTTCCGGCGGGCGGGAATGTTGAAAAAAAGCTGCCGGACGCTGATCTGGGTGCCCACCGGAAGCCCGGCGTCGGAAACCCCGGTGACTTTTCCGCCCTCCACCTGGATCCGGGTGCCCGCATTGGAGCCTTCATCCCGGGTCTCCAGGGTGAATCTGGAAACCGAGGCGATGCTCGGCAGGGCTTCTCCGCGAAATCCCAGGGAATTGATGGCAAACAGATCCCGGTCGGTGGCGATCTTGCTGGTGGCGTACCGCTCGATGGCCAGAAGCGCGTCGTCCCGGTTCATGCCGGTGCCGTTGTCGGAAACCTGAATGAGGGATTTCCCGGCGTTTTCAAGGGACAGAAGAATGCGGGAACTTCCGGCATCCAGGGCGTTTTCCACCAATTCCTTGACCACGGAGGCGGGCCGCTCGATCACCTCCCCCGCCGCGATTTTGTTGGAAAGAATTTCCGGAAGTATTTTAATCCTGCTCACCAGCCAGCCTCTTACAGTTCTTTGCTGTTAATTCGGTGCCGTTAAGTCCTGGCGCACAATTTCATGAATACGGCGACCCATTTTTTTGCTTCACCTTCGTGCCCTTCGTGTCCTTCATGGTGAAATCGCAGTTTGTTCCAAAAAGAAGGACTGACCGCGAAGAGCACGAAAAATTCTGTTTAATACCCCCTTGAGGGGTAAACGAAGATAAACGTAACCGAATTCAGGAGGTTATGTACTGTCCCTTCGGGCCTTTTTGCTCTCTATAAAACCAATCCAGATAGTCGGCATCCTTCGGTGTCAGGTCGAACTTCATGCAGGCTTTCTGAATCAGCAGGTTCAAGGGCGATTCGGGCGCCGCCTGCTTTTCTTCGGAAATGAATTTTATCGCTTTTCGAAGTGCTTCCCCCTGGGGCTCAATGCTCATGCCGGGACCTCCTGTCAGAGTCCGGGTTTGCTTTTGTAAACGCCGGCGCTTTGTTCAAAGTTGTAAGCGACCTTCAGCAGCGTCTCTTCACTGAAGTGATTTCCCAGGATTTGCAGGCCGATGGGAAGTCCTTTGGAAGAAAAGCCGCAGGGAACCGAGATGCCGGGAATGCCGGCCAGGTTCGTGGAAAGGGTGAAGATGTCCGACAGGTACATGGTCAGCGGATCATCCGTTTTTTCCCCGATCTTGAAGGCCGGGGTGGGGGCCACCGGTGAGAGCAGCACGTCGCAGGATTCGAAGGCGGTCTTAAAATCACGGGCGATGAGGGTCCTCACCTGGGATGCCTTGCCGTAATAGGCATCGTAGTAGCCGGCAGAAAGCGCGTAGGTCCCCAGGATGATCCGGCGCTTGACCTCGGCGCCGAAGCCGATGGAACGGGTCTGTTGATACATGTCCATGAGTTCCGCCGCGTCCTTGTCCCGGAACCCGTATTTGACGCCGTCGAAACGGGCCAGGTTCGAACTGGCTTCCGAGGTGGCGATGACGTAGTAGACGGCCACGGCAAATTCCGTGTGGGGCAGGGAAACTTCAGCGACCCGGGCACCCTGGCTCTCCAGGTTGGCGATGGCGGCCTTGACGGCGGCGGCCACATCCGGGTCGAGGCCCTCACTGGTATGGTATTCTTTGGGAATTCCGATGGTAAGCCCTCGGACTCCTTCCACGCAACTGGCGGCGTAATCCGGCACGTCCCGGGGAACCGATGTGGAATCCAGGGGGTCGTGGCCGGAAACGGCATTCAGCAGAATCGCATTGTCCCGGACGGTCTTGGTCAGGGGACCGATCTGGTCCAGGGACGAGGCGAAGGCCACCAGTCCGTAGCGGGAAACGCGTCCGTAGGTGGGTTTCATCCCCACCACCCCGCAGTGGGAAGCCGGCTGGCGGATGGAGCCGCCGGTGTCCGAGCCGATGGCGCCCAGGCACATGTCCGCGGCCACGGCGGCGGCGGATCCTCCGCTGGAGCCGCCGGGAGCCCGCTCGAGGTCCCAGGGATTCCGGGTCGGTTTCAGGGCGGAATTTTCCGTGGAGGATCCCATGGCAAATTCGTCCATATTGGTCTTTCCGATGATGACGGCGCCTGCACCGCCGAGTTTTTCGGCCACCGTGGCATTGTAGGTGGGGACGAAATTCTGCAGAATCCTGGATGCGCAGGTGGTTTGAACACCGAGGGTGCAGATATTGTCTTTGACGGCCAGGGGAATTCCCGTCAGCGGGCCTGCATTTCCGGCGGCGATTTCCCAGTCGGCCCGGCGGGCGCGGTCCATGGCGGACTCCCGGCAGGTGGTGATATAGGCGCCGATACGCTCCTCGGTCTCTTCGATCCGGTCGAATACGGCGCGGGTCAGCTCTTCGGAAGACAGCTCTCCTTTTTTCAGCAGGTCCCGGGCGGCTTCAATGGTCAGTTCATATGGCTTCATGGGGGATCGATTCCTTCCTAACCGATAATTTTCGGGACCACAAACTGTCCCGATTCTCTTTCAGGCGCGTTTTCAAGGGCCTTTTCAGTACCTGGTTGTGGCTTCAGGTTGTCTTCCCGAAAGGCATTGCTGAGGGAAATAGCATGGCTGGTGGGCGCCACACCGGTGGTATCCACCTGCCGGAGCGCATCAACGTGATCGAGAATTTTACCGATCTGGTCGGCAAACATGTCGATGGATGACTCATCAAGGGTCAGCCTGGCAAGGTTTGCCACATACATCACATCTTCTTTGGAAATACTCATAAACCTCTCCTGTCACCCCTGTTCAAGGGCTGATGATCATGGGCGAAAAGTGTTCTTTTTTAAGCCGCGCAACGTCTTTCTCCGCCGCTTCCCGGGTGGTGTAACCCCTCACCCGGATTCGGTACCAGATTCCCTTATTGGGAATGGCGACCTTCATGAGATAGGCTTCGAGCCCCATTTTCTCAAGCTGCTGGACAAGCTGCTTTCCCTGGACCTCACTTTGGGTGGCGGCCACCTGAATCTCCCACGGGTTGGAGGCGTCCGGGGTTTCGGCTTTCCGGTCCGAATCCTTTGTCTTTTTAGGGGCCTCGCTTTCCGGCTTTACAGCCGGCGCCGTCGGCGCTGGTGCGACGGGAAGGGGTTTTGTCGACGAGGAAAGGTCCGATTTATCGTCTTTGAGGGCTTCGTGAAAGCCCAGATCCATCTTTCGATCCAGTTCCTGAAAAGCGATCTGATAGTGCCGGGTCGTTTCATCGACGGTGGCGGCCTTCAAATCGGAAAGCTTATCCTGAAGTCCTTTGATATTGAAACGAACCGGCGCGGTTCCTCTTCCCACCAGAAGGCCGAGGACGAACATCCACAGGCAGACAAGGGTGCACAGGACGGTTTTTAAAACGATTTCCTTTCGGAAGCGCTTTCCCGTAGTTTGTTTCGGACCCTCAGCGGCTTTCTTTTGATTCATGGGGTGAAATTACATCTTTTAAAAGTCAAGTCAAGGACGCACTACCTTAAAAAATTCATGTTGGGCCGGGAGACCGTCTGCGGCGAGGTGCTGAAAAAATCGCCGAGAATATTCTCCACATCGCCCATATCCCGGGCATTGGAAATTCGGGTGTGGAGGCTGTGACCGTAGAGAAAATTTGCGGAAAAGTAGAGTGAGAAGCGGACAAAGCGCCGAAGGGCGTCCTTGGGCTCGAAATGCTTTAGCAGCAGTTCGGAAAGCCCGAGGGCGGTCTCGAGATAAGGCACCGCCCGGGAGGGAAAGGTTCCGCTCCACTGGGCAAGGGTCCAGGGCCTGGCCACGGCCAGCCGACCCACTGACACCCCGTCGCAGCCGGTCCCGGAGATCATTTCGAGGCAATCTTCGGAAGAAAAGACATCTCCGTTTCCAAACACCGGAATTCGTACCGCCGCCTTGACCTCCCCGATATATGCCCATTTGGGGCGGTGAGACCGGCGATCCGGCGCCACCCGGGGGTGGAAAGTCAACGCGTCGGCCCCCGCCGCTTCAAACCGTCTGGCCATCTCGACGGAAAACTCCGGATCGTCCCGCCATCCGATACGAAACTTCACCAGCACGGGAATACGTACCGCCCGCCGGATTTCGCCAATGATCTTTTCGGCCAGGGCCGGGTCTTTCAGGACCGCTGCGCCGCCGGCCTGGGCGCAGATAGAGGAGGCGGCGCAGCCGAAGTTGACATCCACGCCGAAAAACCCCTCGGCCTCGATCCGGCGGGCCGCCTCGGCCATGATCTCCGGGTCGTTTCCCAGGATCTGGCACACGAGCCGGTCGAGCTCCTCATCCCGCCACCTGAAATAGGGGGACACAAAACGGTTTTCGTGGCGGACCCGCTTGGCGCTGCACATCTCGGTAAACATCAGGCCGACGCCGCCGAACCCTGCCAGAAGCTCCCGAAAGGCCACATGACTGAGCTGCGCCATGGGCGCCAGGGCAAGGCGGTTTTGGACGGTTTTTCCGCCAATGACGATGGGGGTGTTCAGAATGTCGGATAGGGACGTCGGCATAAAAAATATCTATCCGCAGATTACGCAGATTTCCGCAGATTAAAAAAAGAAACTTTTTGTTTGTATTTAATCTGCGGAAATCTGCGTAATCTGCGGATCATTTGTCGTTTATCGCACACTTAAAATATCTGCGGATCAATGAGCTGAGCCGGGAAGAATCTCGACGACATTACGGGACAAATGGCTGTCGAGCGTTCGGAGTCGGAGGCGGTTCCGGGCAAACAGCTCGATGCACTCGGGATAGAGAATCCACTCCTCCCGAAGTCCCTTTTCGCGGACGGTATCGAGGCTGTCGCCGGGATCGATTCTAAAGGCCCGCTGGCCGATGATGGGTCCGGAGTCCTCCCCGTAGTCGATGAAGTGGACCGTGCACCCGCCCACCTTGCAGCCGTAACGGAAGGTGTCCCCGTATCCGTCGGTACCCGGAAAGGCGGGAAGCAGCGCCGGATGGATGTTCATGATCCGGGGCATTTCACCGGGCCGGTTGATCCGGTCGATGAAATAAGGCGTGAGGTTTCTCATGAAGCCCGCCAGCACCAGAAGGTCGAATTCGAATGCCCCCATTTCTTCAAGGAGCCGGGCTTCGGCAATCGCCCGGGTTGAAAAAAACGTCTTTACGCGCTCGGGGGCATCGTCCGGTGCAAAAAGCGACTGCCGGGCGATCGTGTCGGCAAAATCGAAATCCGACGGAAGCCGGGCGGCTTCGGGACTTTTTCGATACTCCCGGATCAGGGCGCCATAGTCCACCACGAAATGCGGAATACCGTGGCGCCGACTTCGGGCCAGCCCCCTGGCCTCCGGGTTGTCGCTGCCGACGAACACCATCTTGCCGTGAATTTTTCCGGATTCGCAGGCATCGATAATCGCCTGGAGATTGGTGCCGCCGCCGGATATCAAGGCACCGATTCGAATTCTTTCCGACATTCCCTCTCCCTGAGTATATTGATCATGAATTCCGAAGCTAACAAAACCATCCAAGGGTGTCAATGCGGGAGGCGATCAGGGCGATGGCATGTAGAAAAGAGAGATAAATAAAAAACGAACGTTGGACTTTCATTTGTTACCCTGCCGATGGTTGACAATTCCCCCCCTTGGACATATAAAAAGATGATCTGAAACCTAATTTTAACTTGAAAGGAACTTGTCATGGCAGAAGGTTTGCTGGAAATTGATGATGCAGGTTTTGAATCCCAGGTGCTGCAATCTGAAAAACCGGTTCTGGTGGATTTCTGGGCACCGTGGTGCGGACCCTGCCGGGCCATTGCACCGATCGTTGAAGAACTGGCCGCAAAATTCGGGGGCCAGGTGACATTTGCAAAATGCAATGTGGATGACAACCCGATCACACCGGGCAAGTACGGAATAAAAGCGATTCCGACTCTGATATTCTTCAAACAGGGACAGGTGGCCGAACAGATTACCGGCATGGTCGCAAAAGCCAAGCTCGAAGAGGCAATTAACAAGATTCTGTAAATCGAGATGAAGATGAAAATATTTGCATGTTTGATGATGGTACTTGTGCTCTGCCTTTCCGGCTGTGCGCATAAAAAGCTGCAGGAAGAGAAATCCGCCACCGAACTGGTGGAAGAGGGGCAAAAGAAGTTTGAGGCTCGGGACTACAAAAGCGCCATCACCGCCTTTGAGCGGGTGAAGGACTGGTATCCGTTCAGTGACCAGGTGCCGACGGCCCAAATGAAGATCGCCGAGGCACACTACAAGCTCCGGGAGTATGACCAGGCGGCGGCGGCTTATGAAGAGTTTGCGAATCTTCACCCGAAAAATCCGCTGACTCCCTATGCGATGTATCAGGTGGGGAGGTGTTTTTACGATCAGATGCATACCATCGACCGTGATCAGGAAAACACCAAAAAAGCACTTGCGGCTTTCAAGCGACTCCTGAACCGGTGGCCCGACAGCGAGTATACGGGGCCGACCCGGGCGCATATCACCGAATGCCAGAGACGACTCGCCAGCCACGAGCTTCTGGTGGCCAAGTATTATTTTAGACGGAAGAACTACCAGGCGGCGCTTGCCCGGTTTCAAAACGTAATCAACGATTATTCCGACACCGGAGTTCAATATATCGCCCTCCAATATCTTGCCAAATGCGAAGCGCATATAAAAAATGAGGCTTCAAAAACGGCAGTCCCGGCAGCCCCGGAAGCCGCGGTGGCGGATACACCCGCACCCTGATCCCCGTGGGTTTTTTATCTGGAGCCAATTTCAAAACGTCCCATTTCGGCCAATCTCTGCGTTGGTCGAAAATTTCAATCCTCGGAATACTAATGTATGCCTGCGGTTGAAATTTTCGATCCGCCTTGAGCTTGACAGAACTGAAACGTTTTGAAAATGACTCTCCGGAAATAAAAAAGAGCTTTACACACGGGGGTGTTTCGTGTAAAAGCCATCATTTTGATTCGATCTGAACGGATGAGCTTTGCTCTGCCGGATTCAAGGCCCGGGCGGCCGGTGGCTAAAAGGAGAATGGAAAGATGTCAAAAGCATGTGAAATCTGCGGAAAAAAACCCCTGGTTGGCAATAATGTCAGCCACGCGCATAATGTTACCAAACGCCGGTTTAACCCCAACCTTCAGCAGGTTCGGGCGATCAGGAACGGCCGGGTAATGAAAATATCGGTCTGCACCAATTGTATTAAATCGGGTCGCGTCGTAAAGGCTTCCTGATTCAAATAGTCAGCTATCCACCCGCCGAACGTTTCGCACGGGCTTCAGCCGCTGGAGCGCCGCCATGACCTGTTCCATTTGCGCCGTGTCTCTCACCATGATGGTGAAGAAAAGGTCGACACTTTTATTTTGGCGGACAGCGGAGTCTGCAGTAACAATATTGGTTCCCTGCTTGCTGATGGTGGCGGCAATGTCCGCCAGAAGACCCACCCGATCATCGGCCAGCAGCGTAATTTTGACCGGGTAACTGTCACTGCCGTCCCGGCTCCAACTGACCTCCACCCGCCGTTCCGGGTTGATCTTCAGCGCATTCGCGCATCCGATCCGGTGGACCGTGACCCCCTGACCCCGGGTGATGTATCCGGTGATGGGATCCCCCGGGACGGGCCGGCAGCACTTGCCGAACCGGATCAGCATGTCGTCGATGCCGCTCACCAGCACACCGGATTTCCGCCGTTTCTTTCTGACCTGATCGATCATCTCGGTCAGTTTGGACGGCGGCGCCTGCTCTTCGGGTTTGGGCCGAAGCTTTCGAACCAGTTGCAGGGGGGTGATTTTCCCGTAACCGATGCTGGCGATCAGATCGTCCACATCCTTGAATCCGAAGCTTTCCACCGCCTCAGACATTTCATCGGATTTCAGCAGCGTGTTGAAATTGAGGCGGTGCTTCCGAAACATCTTCTCGCATAATTCCCGTCCCAATGTGAGGCTGCGTTCCCGATCCTGGGTTTTGATCCACTGGCGGATGCGGCTCCGGGCTTTGACGGATTTGACGAACTTCAGCCAGTCCTTGCTGGGATGGTGCCCCTTGGTGGTGATGATTTCCACCATGTTGCCGGTCTGAAGCTCATGGTGCAGCGGGACCATGCGGCCGTCCACCTTGGCGCCGGTGCATTGGTTGCCGACCTCCGAATGGATCATATATGCAAAATCCACCGGTGTGGCCCCCTTGGGAATCGCTTTGACTTCCCCGTTGGGGGTAAACACGTAAACTTCATCGGGAAACAGATCGATCCGGACGTTTTCCAGAAACTCGTTGGGATCCTGAACGCTGGTCTGATTCTCCACCAGGTTCTGAATCCAGTTGAACTGGCTGGCAACAGTCTTGTCCGTGATATTGCCTTCCTTGTAGCTCCAGTGCGCCGCAATACCGGATTTGGCCACCTCGTCCATTTCCCGGGTTCGGATCTGAATTTCGATGCGGTCCCTGAAGGGTCCCACCACGGTGGTATGAAGCGACTGGTACATGTTCGGTTTGGGAAACCCGATATAATCCTTGAACTTTTTGGGGATCGGTCTCCAGAGTGAATGAACGTGCCCCAGCACCTCGTAGCATTGGGGGATGGTCTCCACGATGACCCGGAAGGCGATAATATCGTAAATTTCCTCGAAGGGCAGGTTCTGCTCCATCATCTTGGTATAGATGCTGTAATAATTTTTATATCGCCCCATCACCTCGCAGGACACCCCCCGGCTTTCGAGTTCGTTTTTAATCAGGCGTTTGACCTTTTCAATGTACTTTTCGCGTTCACCGAGTTCTTTGTTGACCCGGGCTTTGATGGTTTTATACTCCTTCGGGAATGCATACCGGAAAGCGGCCAGGTCGAGTTCGCTCTTGATCCAGTAAATACCCAGCCTGGCGGCGATGGGGGAGTAGATGTCGAGGGTTTCCTTACTGAGGTTGACCTGGATGTCCGGCGGATGATGACGAATGGAGCGCATGTTGTGAAGCCGGTCCGCCAGCTTGATCAGAATCACCCGGATATCATCGGCCATGGCCAGAATCATCTTTCGGATGTTTTCCGCCTGTTTGGCATGATTGGGACTGTGGAGCGTAAGGACGCTGATTCTGGTCACTCCGGACACCAGGCGGCTGATCTCCTCCCCAAACTCCGCTTTCAGATCCGGGGCCGTGGCCCGGGTATCTTCCAGGACGTCATGAAGGAGTCCCGCGGCCACGCTTACGGCGTCCAGGTTCATGTCTGCCAATATGGAGGCCACGGACATGGAATGCGGCAGGGACGGCTTTCCCGCCACCCATGTGACGCCGTCATGCATCCGGGCGGTATAGGCGTAAGCCTTTTCAATGATATCCACCTCGGCTTCCGGGTGGTGCCGAAGGACGTTGTCGATGATGTCTTTGATATGAATCATGTCCAGCTAGTACGCTTTCGCAAATATAACCCGGCGGCGGCTCGGCTCTCCGCAGAAGATGCAGGCGCCGGCTTCTTCGGCGGCGTCAAGGGGGATGCACCGGATGGTGACACTCAGATCTTCCTTGATCCGGGCCTCACACTCGGCGCTTCCGCACCAGTGGGAGCTGGCGAAACCGCCGTGAATTTCGGGCTTTTCCTGGTTTTCCGGCGTGAAGAAATCGAAAAAGGCTTTCCGGTCGTCAATCTTCCGCGTATGAGCTTTCAAGAGGGTGGCCGCCCGGTCGTACAGGTTCTGCTGGATCTCGTCGAGAATCGTGCCCACCGATGCGATGAACTCATCACGCTTCAGGGAAGCCTTGTCCCGATGGGCCTTGTCCCGCCGGGCCATGAACACCTGGTCGTTTTCCATGTCCCGGGGGCCGATTTCGAGCCGGATCGGAATTCCCTTTTTAATCCAGTCCCAGCCCCGGGCGCCTCCGATGTCCCGGTCATCGATTTCGACCCGCAGCTTCTGACCATGATAGGAAACTGCTTTAAGATCCCGGGAAAGCTTTTGCACGTAAGCCGTCACCGACTCCCGGTCCGATTCCTTGCGAAAGATCGGCAGCAGGACCACCTGGGAAGATGCCACCTTCGGGGGCAGGATGAGGCCGTCGTCATCGGAGTGGGTCATGATGACGCCCCCCACCAGCCGGGTGGAGACCCCCCAGGAGGTGGTCCAGGCATGGACCTCGCCGCCCTCGGCGGACTGGAACTTGATATCCGAGGCCTTGGCGAAATTCTGGCCGAGGAAATGGGAGGTGCCGGCCTGAAGCGCTTTTCGATCCTGCATCATGGCCTCGATGCAGTAGGTTTCAATGGCGCCGGGGAAGCGTTCGGAGGGGCTCTTGGCCCCTTTGATGACCGGGATGGCCAGGTACTCCTCGGCCACCTTCGCATAGATGTCGAGCATCATCCGGGTGCGGTCCTCGGCCTCTTCCCGGGTGGCGTGGGCGGTGTGGCCCTCCTGCCAGAGAAATTCGCTGGTGCGCAGGAAAATGCGGGTGCGCATTTCCCACCTGACCACGTTGGCCCACTGGTTGATCAGGAGCGGCAGGTCCCGGTAGCTGCTGACCCACCGGGAGAAGGAGTCTCCGATAATGGTTTCCGACGTGGGCCGCACGATGAGCGGCTCGGTGAGCTCGCCGGCCGGCACCAGCCCGCCGCTGGGGCCCTGCTCCAGGCGGTGGTGGGTTACCACGGCGCATTCCTTGGCGAAGCCTTCCACATGCTCGGCTTCCTTTTCCAGGAAATTCAGAGGGATAAACAGGGGAAAGTAGGCGTTTTTAACACCGGTTTCCTTGAACAGGCCGTCCAGGGCCTGAACGATATTTTCCCACAGGGCGTATCCCCAGGGAAGCACCACCATGCATCCCCGGACCGCCGAGTGCTCGGCCAGGGCGGAGGCCTTGACCACCTGCTGGTACCATTCCGCGTAATCTTCTTCTCTTGTCGGCGTGATCGCCGTTTTAACCTTGTTTTCCATTTACCGTCTCCACCTGTGATCCATCAATAGTAATCTATTTTTTCCGGTTGGGCACCATCTCTTTTTCCATTTTCGAAACCTCCCGAAG
>JBECKW010000100.1:0-3637 GCA_040235505.1 Desulfobacterales bacterium | reverse complement strand
ATACCCTTCCAAAGGCCGGCATCCGCATCAATACTGTTTTGTACGGGCATGGCAGGGATGTAAGTATTCATAAGCAAACAATAAATTCATATAAATGTCAATGAACATAGTTCGCTAACATCTAAGTGGCGTTAATGAAGATCAATCGTTATGACAATATTGACATAACGCATATGGTGATGATATGCGGGTGCATTCGGTTTCTGCGATTCCTTTTGCACATCGTCGTAATAGTTTTTCATGTAGATATAGGAAGGTTCATTCACAGCAATAATTTTGGAGCCTGCGAAAATGACACAAAACACGTTCATGCTAAATGGAGCAAAGGTAGATTTCAAACCTGCTCAGACAATTCTGGAGGCTGCGAGTCATAACGGCGTTATTATTCCAACCCTTTGCCATCTGAAGGGGACCACTCCGACAGGTGCGTGCCGAATTTGCATTGTGGAGGTGGAGGGGGCAAGAACCCTGCTGCCCTCCTGCGCAACCCCGGTATCCAGCGGTATGGTTGTCCAGACAGAATCCCAGCGGGTTGTCGAAGCCCGGCGGGTGATCCTAAATCTTATGCTGAGTTCCGGAAACCACAACTGCGCTGCATACAGCGGGGGGGTTGAAGGCTGGACGGCCATGCAGATGGCGTCCATTGAAAACGAGGGCGGCGATGAACTTTGTCCTGCGTGGGGTGACTGCCGGCTCCAGGACCTTGCCTTTCGCTATCAGGTGAAAGGAACATTTCCCGCTCCCGATGAACAGAAATATCCACCCATGGAGCTGGTAAATCCGCTGATCGTACGTGATTTTTCCAGGTGTATTCTGTGCGGGCGGTGCGTCCAGGCCTGTAACGAGGTCCAGGTCAACCGAGCTATTTCTTTCGGGTATCGGGGAAAATCGGCGAAGATCGTCGCCGCTGGGGACCGCCCCCTGAAAGACTCCGACTGCGTCTTCTGCGGGGAGTGCGTTCAGGCCTGTCCAGTGGGCGCCCTGGTGGAAAAGAAGGCACGGTACGAGTGGCGGCCCTGGGAAGAAGAGGAAAAAATCAGAACCACCTGTCCCTATTGCGGGGTGGGCTGCCAGCAGTGGCTCCACGTAAAAAACGGGAAGATCGTCAAGGTCACCGGTGTCGAGGAGGGCGAGCCTAACCGGGGCCGCCTGTGCGTCAAGGGGCGCTTCGGATACGATTTCATTTACTCGGAGGATCGTCTGAAGACACCTCTGATCCGGGAAGGGGAAGACTTCCGGGAGGCGTCCTGGGACGAGGCACTGGATCTGGTGGCGCGTAAATTCAAAGAAATCATTTTGGAAAGCGGCCCGGATGCTCTGGCAGGCGTCAGTTGTGCCCGGAGCATCAATGAAGACTCCTACCAGATGCAGAAACTTTTCCGCGCGGTGATCGGTACCAATAATATCGATCACTGCGCGCGAACGTGACATGCTCCCACCGTCGCCGGTCTGGCGGCAGCATTCGGTTCAGGCGCCATGACGAATTCCTTCTCGGAATTTGAAAAGGCGAAAATGTTTCTGGTCATCGGGTCCAATATGGCCGAGGCCCACCCGGTGGCGGCCACATTTCTGAAAAACGCTGTTTTAAAGGGCTGTAGACTGATCGTTGTGGATCCCCGACGGCACCGGCTGGTGGATTTCGCGGAGCTTCACGTGCCCCTGAAAGTGGGCAGTGATATTGCGCTCCTGAACAGCATCATGTACGTGCTCATCGAAGAAAAACTCTACGATAAGAAATTCGTGGAATCCTGCACCGTGGATTTCGAGAAGATCGAAGCTGCGGTGAAGTCATATCCCCCCGAAGTCGCTTCGGAGATCTGCGGTATTTCCCCGGAGATGATCCGGGATGCAGCAAGACGGCTTGCCTCCGTTAAACCGGTCATGCTCTGCTATACCCTCGGTATCACCGAGCACACCTGCGGCCGCAGCAACGTGCTTTCCGTAGCAAACCTCCAGATGCTCCTGGGCAATATGGGCGTCGAATGCGGGGGCGTGAACCCGCTGCGGGGCCAAAATAACGTCCAAGGGGCCTGCGACATGGCAGCGCTGCCGAACATTTTTCCTGGATATCAGGCTGTTACCGATGCCGCCAGTCGTGCCAAATTCGAGAAAGCTTGGAACGTGGGAAAGCTGGACGGCAAGGTGGGCCTGATGATCCCCCAGATGATGGAGGGACTGGTGGACGGAAAAGTCCGGGGCTTCTATATCTTCGGGGAAAACCTCGCCAACACCGAGCCGGACATCCACAAGGTGGAACACGAGCTGGCTTCTGCCGAGTTCCTGGTTTGCCAGGATATTTTCCCGAACGAGACCACCCGGTTCGCCCACGTGATTCTGCCGGCGGCCGCCTGGAGCGAGAACGACGGGACCTTCACCAACAGTGAGCGCCGGGTGAGTCGGGTCCGGACCGCCAGCCGGCCGCCCGGCCTGGCAAAGCCCAACTGGTGGATCTTCAAAGAGATCGCACACCGGATGGGACAGGACTGGACTTCCAGCAGCGCGCAGGAAATCTGGGATAATGAAATCTCCGTCTTGGCCCCCCAGTTCTGCGGCATCAAATACTCCCGCATCGAAAACGACGGGCTCCAGTGGCCATGCCCCACCGAAGATCACCCCGGTACATGTTTCCTTCACAAGGACGGCAACTTCACCTGTGGGCTCGGTATTTTCAATCCTGCGAAGTGGACACCACCTGCGGAAGTACCGGACGCGGAATACCCGCTGGTGCTCAGCACGGGCCGGCGCCTTACTCATTATCATACCCGGACTCAAACCGGCCGCTGTGAAGGCCTTAACGATATTTTAGGTGAGGAAACTGCTGATATTTCCTTTGCCGATGCCGTGGCCCTGAATGTTTCCCAGGGCGAGATGATTCGCGTTAAATCAAGACGTGGTGAGGTGAAAGTAAAAGCGAATATTACCGGTGAGGTTCAGGAGGGACTGGTGTGGATGGCGTTTCATTTTCGGGAGGCGTGCGCCAACTGGCTTACCAACCCTGCTTTTGACCCGGTAACCTACACGGCAGAATACAAGGCTTGTGCTGTCCGAATTGAAAAAATTTAGAAACGTCAGAGGTTGGCCTGATCTATGTAAGCCAACTGGTGATGGTGATTTCGTTTGCGACTGATTGAGATAACCTCGACGTACTACAAGAAATAGCGACCTTGCAGTTACTGCTATCTATTTATAATTTGTAACATCAGTAAGTTATGCATATTGACAGGACGTACTTGCAATAAAGATTTCAGTAAAAATTCGTGAACGACTTAAATCGATGCAGAGAACTGTTATGAGGGCTCGCGTACATAAACCCCAGACCGACGGATTATAGCCCTAAGTGTCTATCGATCTTGGTTTTTCGACCAGCCTATAACCAACTGTTTTCACATATATTTTTTCTAAGCCAAAAATTCGAAAAATACCGATTGAAGACGTTTTCGGTAAAAAAAAGTCCCTCTCAAAAAACGACAAAGGGGCAGTTCGAGACGAACTAACCCCTTGTTTTTAATGGTACGCCCGGAGGGATTCGAACCGCCGGCCTACGGATTCGAAGACCTAAAAACTCAAATTTAAAATTTTGAACTTTTTCAACACGTTGATTGTTTGGACATTTGCCTCCGTCCAAGCGGCATAGGGT
>JBECKW010000045.1:0-3982 GCA_040235505.1 Desulfobacterales bacterium | reverse complement strand
CTTTTTGTCGATATGGATTTACAACCTTTACGGCCATGGCTTTGAACGGATAGGACAGGGCCTTGCGGCAGGCAGAAAGGATCGCGTGTGCCTCCGGTTTGCAGTCGATGACGCTGGTGGCCTTGATGCGGCCTTTCTGACGGTCGCCGATATTGACCGTCGGCACGCCGAAGCTGGGTGCTTCGATAATGCCGCTGCTGCTATTGCCTACGATAAGATCCACCTGCTTCATGCTGCTCAGATAGCGCCGGTGTCCCATGGAAGTAAAGGCGATTGCCCTGTCAGGCCGGTCGGCGACATATGCGTCGATGAGGCGGTTGATGGATCGGCCTTCGGCGTCCGCATTGGCTTTGGTGAAGATGATTTTCAGATCCTCAAGCTGGTTGAGCGCGGAGAGCAGTTCGTCAAATTGTTTCACCGCCGCTCCCTGTTCCAAGGTGGCCGGGTGAAATGTCACCAAAGCGTTTCGCCTGCCAAATTTAAAACCGAGGGATTGTTCCAGGGCATTTCGATCGAGGGCAGGTTCCATATACAGATGTTCGAGACCGATGGCGCCCACATTGAAAACGCAGGCAGGGTTCTCACCCAGCTGGATTACCCGTTGCCGGTATTCCTCGGTGGAGACGAAATGAAGATGGCTCATTTTCGTGATGGAATGGCGAAACGCCTCATCAAGCGCCCCTTCGGTGGTTTCACCGCCATGCAGATGCCCGATGGGCAAATGGCACACCAGGGCGGCGGCGGCCGCCGCAAAGGCTTCGAAACGGTCCCCCAGAAGTACCAGCAAGTCCGGTTGCAGGCGGGCAAACGCCCCGGCATAATCCGTGATGCCGCGGCCGATGGACCTACAGATACCAAGGGGGCTGTCATCGTCATCCAGAATGGGGACCTTTTCGTCGATGCTGAAGCCGTCGGCTTCGATCAGACGGTGGGTATCTCCGAATTCCGCTGATAGGTGCATCCCCGAAACCAACAGCTGCAACCGGAGTTCCGGATCCTTGTCAATCATCTTCATCAGGGGAGAGAGCAAACCATACTCTGCACGGGTTCCGGTGAATATGCAGATCTTTTTCATTCGCAGATCTCTTCGCCCGGCAGGAAGGTTTTTGTCGCGCGGGTGCCGATGATCCGGTCCCATTCCATCGGGCTGATTCCCGTGGCCGGTCGCTTGGTCGTCAGGTTTTCACATGAAAGCATTTCTCCTTTTTGGATGAGTCGGCCGGCCACGATGCTCTTTCGAGCGATGGGGCGGTTCCTCATTTCCGAAGCGGTGGGCTGTTTAATCCCATCCCCCATCGCTTTTTTCACGTTCCGGACGGCGGATACCATGGCCTTCAACTCCGGCGGCTCCAAGGATGCGGCATGGTCGGGACCAGGCAGCCTTTTGTCCATGGTAAAATGCTTTTCGATTACTTGGGCTCCCAACGCTACGGCGGCGACGGGGATTTCAGTTCCAGGGGTGTGATCCGAATAGCCCACATCGACACCGAAGTGTTCGGCCATGGTTTTCATGGCGCGCAGATTGATGTCCACCATGGGGGCCGGATATTCGGTGGTGCAATGCAGGAGTGTCAATTGGTTTCTGTTTAGACCCGCACGGGCCATCACGCCGATGGCGGCTTCTATATCCGACATGTCCGACATCCCGGTGGAGAGGATGACGGGTTTTCCCAGCCCACCGATTTTACGTAGATACGGCAGGTTGGTGATTTCTCCGGAGGGGATTTTGAAAATTTCCATCCCGAGCTCAAGCAAAAGATCGATGCTGTCCAGGTCGAAGGGCGAGGAGAGAAACAAAATGCCGTTGCGGCCGCAATGCTCAAACAGGTTCCGGTGGGAATCAGGGCTGAGTTCCAGCTTTTTCAGCATGGCGAATTGTGATTCATCGTCGGGGGTGGTCCGTTTCTGGTAGTCGGCCTTGGGTGCAGCCGGGTTTACTAACGATTCGGCCCTAAACGTTTGGAATTTGACGGCATCGGCGCCAGCATCCGCGGCGGCTTCCACCATCCTCCGGGCCAGGCCCAAATCGCCGTTGTGGTTAACCCCGGCTTCGGCAATGATAAATACAGGCTGCGACAATGCGTCCCTCAAAATTACAGGTTGACTGATTTCGGGAATCTGCGGTGGAGCACGGGCGATGGCCGTTTCCCTGACAACAGATATATGTTTAAATGATAATGGGTTGTCAAGGAAAAAGCATCCCATCGCGAAGGATTCGACAGGGGATAAATTCTTGAATCATTATTCATGTCGCACCAAAATTCACATAAAGTCGACGATCCACCGCTCTTTCTACAATTCAATTCGAGATGTGAAAGGATATCCCATGACTTTGATTTATCAGTAGCGTATCTCACAAGATTCAAGGCCGATCACGAAGAAGTGGAAGCCGCCGGGTATTTCGTCTGGGACCGGTTCGACGGCAGCCTCCCGACGAAAAGCACGCTGGGTCGTTTGAAGGCGACCGATTTGCTTGTGACTGTGCCAACGTCGACCCAGTGGCTGGCACATTTGATGGGGTGCCCGTCGCTGGTTATCCCCGGGCCATTGAATCCGGCGGTGCTCTCCCCGGAGATGAGCCTGCCCAAAACGGTCGAATGCCAGTGCTGCTTTGCCAGTCATACATGTCCCCAAGGGTTGGATTTTGCTTGCATGGACATTGCTCCTGAGAAAGTGGTGGATATGACCAATCAATTTTTTGATTCGTTATAGTACATATCTTATTGAAAAAATAATAATAACTTGCTATAAAAATCCGTAAAGAATGCGAAGTGACTGCTTTGAAGATTGAAACGTTTGATGAAACGGCAATCGGGAATTAAAATTATGAAATACGATCCTAAATGCATAAAAGCATCTCTTCGTCCTGAATTGTTCTGGGATGTGGATTTCGACTCGCTGGATCTGGAAGATTACCCCGCATTTGTTATTGTCAGGGTAGTGGAAAATGGAACAAGAGAAGAGGTCAGAGTTATTTGGAATTTTTATGGGGAAAAAACTATAAAACACCATTTAACAGCTGCTCGCTATTTGAGTCCCAAAACGATTTCTTATTTCGCAACTCTTTTTAAAATTGACCGTTCCAAATTTCGGAGCAGTTCAATTTCAGAAAATGTTAAGATATGGCCCTAGAAAAAATAATAAAAACGGCTGTTCCGGAAACCGTGTTAAACCTTCTCCATACGCTGATGCGCGATGAGCGTCTGGATCAATTTTATCTCGTGGACGGAACATCCTTGGCGTTGAGAATCGGCCATCGAATGTCCGTTGACGTCGACCTATTTACGAACGAGGATTTTGACGAAGATTCCATCGGAGAATTATTGCAACAAAGGTATTCCGCAACATCCATTGAAAAGGAAAAAAATACCGTTCGGGGATCCATATTAAATATCAACGTGGATTTAATCGCTCATAAATATCAACTCCTTGAGCCGATCATTCAAATCGATGGTATCCGTATGGCTGGCTTGAAAGACATCGCAGCCATGAAAATTAACGCAATTTCCAACCGGGGCGCAAAGAAGGATTTCTGGGATTACGCCGCCTTACTTTCCCATTTCACCACGCAAGAAATGCTGTCCTTTTTTCAATCCAAATATCCCGCCGCCAATGCCTGGCATGCTGAAAAGTCATTGTCTTTCTTCGACGACTCGGAGAGTGACCCGGATCCCAGAGACCTGTCCGGTCGAACATGGCATGAAATCAAACAAATAATTTCTCAATCCTTGAAGATGTAAGATGGGTAATGGGAAAGAAGATTATTTTTGATATCTCGATATCATTTCTGACGCCATAATTTTGACGAATGGGTCAAATTATAGTCGAAACCGGCTTTCCATTCCCGAAGTTCGCATTCACCCCGGTATGGAAATGCCGGTTTTTATTGGGTCCGGATGGTTGGCACAAAACGTGCTTTTATTGCGCTTGGTGGTACATGCCGTGTCACCGGAACGTTTTAGGGTGAAGCACATATGGATAC
>JBECKW010000366.1:0-26274 GCA_040235505.1 Desulfobacterales bacterium | reverse complement strand
ATATATAGGTAAGAACAAAAGATTAAAAACTATTATCCCGCAGAGACGCAGAGGCGCAGAGAAAAACCGATGGAAGAGGAAAGACCGCTTCCATCGGACGAGGGAAGATGTATATGTTTCAATTTCTTCCATCTTCCTGCTCCCATCTTCCTTCGCCTTTAAATTTTTATGCCGTTCCTCTGCGTCTCTGCGCCTCTGCGGGAAAAACTGCCTTTGCAGTTCGCAGTTGCTATGAGCTATCAGCTATCAGCTAACCACTGACAGCTGATAGCTAATATTTCATTTTCTGATTTTCTGATCGGTTTTTTCGGGATGTTTTTCCAGATGTTTCATCCGGCTGGCAGCCGACTCCGCAAAGCGTCCCAGCACACGGGGGAGGTCCGACTTCCCCCAGGTTTCATGGAACAGCTCCGCAGTCATAATCCGGTCCGCAAAACGAAAACAGGGGTTGGCCCCCGGGATGAGGGTGACATCTTCGGGCTCGACGCTCAATCTCCCGTCGAATACGTTTTGAAAAAGAGACTGGGTGGTATAGAAAAAAAACTTTCGGACATCCTCCGTTGACTCCGCGCTGTTGAGTTTCTGCCGATAGGAATGAAGGGCTTCATTTTCAAATTTTGTAAAAGAAACTTGTTTTGCCATAAATTCCTCCCGATAAATGAAAGGTTCCAGAAATATCCATTTCGGCTTTCTGTTTTCATAATATATTGACTGCTCCGTCCAAATCAACCGAAACCCTCACAAATTCAAACCGTTCTCACGACCGATATTGCTTTTTGATATAGTATTAAGGCACATACGACCAGAGCGAAAAATGAATCAGCCGCATCATGCAGGGCATGGATATGGATATCCATAAAATAAAAAAGCGAAGAATCCTCTTCGGATTCCTCGCTGCTTTATCCATCTATTCTGCCGTGTCCAACGGTCTGTCATGCCCCGCGGCCCACTTGGACGGCAGAAAGACGAGTGCCGGGAAGTGGGCCTCTTCCCGGCACTCTCATCTCCACCCCTCCCACGCTTGATGATATCGGTGCTTAAAGGAGGCTCTAAAACAGATCTCTTCTCCCGAATGACCGGTAACCTGTTCCGTCTCAACCGATTCAATTCGTTCAAATTCGATACACGATCCGCCAGCCGGTGTTGCCGCTGGCAGCGTACACCGTATCACCACGGGCAAAAAACCACGAATCCCTCAGCGAATCAAGCGGATTTGCATTTCTTCAAAAATCTTATCAGATCCGTACGTTTTTTTCTAGCTCACCAATGCCCGGGCACCAAAGAGCATTCCCTCCACTTCGGTGGCGGCGTGTTCAAAACGGGAAAGGATCCAGTCGGTCTCCTTCCGCTCCGCCATATTTTTAAATTGCAGCCGATCCAGGGATGCTTGAATCGTTTCCCATTCAGGCGGCGGGCCGTTGATGGCCTCCAGATAGCGGGCCATGGCTTCGAGGGCTTCTTCCATGTGTTGCTGAAACGTTTCAACCGCGGCGATATCCGCAGAGACGTTGTCGGAGACGATCCCCGCCAGGAGGGCATTTAGAATCCGGGTCAGGCGCAAATTGCCGGTGGCAAGAACGGCCGCATTTTTCAGGGACACCTTTTGGGCCTCCGGTTCCTTTCCCATCCGGCGAAGACTGTCAAACACATCGGCATTGGCGATTTCCACCCGCATCTTGCCCTGTAGAATCCGCCGACCCGGGGCTTTGACACCCGCTTTCCAAGCGCCGGTGATCGCCCTCAGGTAATCCAGGTTGCACCGAATGGCTTTGGCCAGAAGGGGCCGCACCCGCTGCCGTTCCCAGGAAGGCCAGAGCGTAAGCGCCGCCAGAAAGGCCAGAAGGCTTCCGGCCACACAGCACACCAGGCGCTCCAGGGCCAGGTCGAACCCAACAGGGCCCAGGGCCTCCATGGAAACCACCAGCATGATGGTCACAATGAATATGGCCAGGATATAGTTGTTTTTAAGAAGGTGCGTAATGACACCGCACATCACCGCCATGATTGCCAGCAGCACCCAGTAAGGCGGGTGAAAGTGAAGCAACCCCCCCGCAAAGATCACCCCCAGGAGGGTTCCGCCGGCCCGGTGAAACGCCCGCCGAAACGTGCTGCCGAAGTCCGGCTGCAGCACTACCAGGGAACTGAAGGGAATCCAGTAGCCATGGGGAAGTTGAAAAACCTTGAATGCCGCCGTCCCGAGAATAAGCACAACCCCCAGCCGCAGGCTGTATCGAAACAGCTCCCGGCCCATCCGAAGGCTGGAATTGACGGGTTCGAACAAGGCCCTGACACCCGGCGCCTTGAGTTCGATGAGCTGAAAGGAAAACTGGGCATGGGGATCGTTTAGTCTGACACGCTGTACCACCTCACCGAGTTCTCCGACAAACCGCTTGAGCATCCGGACCAGTTCCAGGGCATGACTCCGATCGTCCGGATTGTCCAAATGCAGAAAAATGCGGGTTTCCAGAACTTCCAGAAGACGAACGGTACGATCGAGGGAAACCTCGGTCCGAACCCGATAATCCGACCGACGCGACACCACGGCCAGGGCCATGGACCGCGACAAGGTGGAAAAGGACGCAAGGACGGCCCGAATGGGGTAGGCAATGAAGGGCATCTCGTCCTTTTCAGCCCGTTTTCCCAGTAGCGCGAACAGGGAAACGCAATGGGTGGAGACCGCCCCTGCCAAATGCAGCAGCACTGTCAGGGGCTGAAGAAACGGACGCCCCTTGGGATCCCCGGCGCCGGCCAGGGCCATCCGGGTCCGGTTGAGGGTCTGATCCAGTTCCAGTTCCCGGTCCGTGATCTTTTTCTGCCGCTCTACAAATTCCGCCAGGGGAACCTCGGCCAGGGCTTCGAAAAGTTGTGCGGCGGCGTTCCAGCTTTCCCCCAGGGCAAACCGGAGGGGGTATTGGTGATCGATGGGCCATTTGGCGATATGAAGAACAATCCCCCAGATCGAGCCGGCAATGGCCGCCAGCGCCAGGCCGCTGCTGTAGGTGGCCGGAACATTTGCCGGCACCGCGAGGGCGATAAAGGCCAGGAGGGCCGCCGGGGTGGCGATTCCCGGTCCGTATTCCCCAAGGAAGTGACGGAGATACCCGGCCAGAAGCGCCACAAGCGCAGAAACGAGAAGCGCCGGCACAAGTCCCGCGCCCGCCATCCCCGCTATTGCCCCAATCCAGGCCAACCCGATCATGATGCAGGCCTGGAGGCTCAGAATCGCGAGCCGAAGCCGGTAGGTGCCCCGGACATCGAGCATGGAAATACTGTGGGCCGCAAAACTGGCGATAATGCCCTGCATGGGGGTCACCATGCCGGCGCCGGCCAAGATCATCGGCGGCATAAAGGATAAGCTGGATCGCACCGCCTTGAGCACCGTGGGCTGGAGAGTCTCCCGATCCAGAAGATTTTTGAAAAAATTTCGAAGCCGTATCATTTATAATCGTACGTATATATTAAAAAATTCACCAGGGACTTCGAAAAAAGGCAAAAAGACTATTTGTCCACGAAAAACACGAAAGTCACGAAAAGTAAAACCAAAAACCTAATATGGCAAAAACATGCCTAACAGATCTTTTAAACCTTTTTTTCGTGACTTTCGTGACTTTCGTGGACAGCTCTTTTTTATTTTGAGGCCGTCGCCGTCACATCGGTTTTGGCTGCCTCGACCAGCACCAGCATTGCCTTTTCGGCTTTCCGCTTTTCTTCGATGTCCATCTTCACAAGCGCCAGTGCCTCGGTGGGACACGTGGCGACACAGGGCGGGGCCTCGGAATCCGATGTCCTCTGGTCCATGCATGTATCGCACTTCTGCATGAGTTCGTCGCTGCCGAACTGAGGCGCATCAAAAGGACATGCCTCGAGACATGTCTGGCAGCCGGTGCATGCTTCCCGATCCACCACCACAATCCCGTCCTCGGGCCGCTTCCGGATGGCCTCTTCGGGGCAGGCCGCCACACAGGCAGGTTCGACGCAATGCATGCAGGAAACCGAGACCGACATGCACTTTACCCTGGGGTAGGTGCCCTCCCAGATGTTTTCCACACGGCGCCACGCAACCCCCAGCTCGACACCTCTCCAACTCTTACACGCAACCTGGCACCCATGGCACTGAATGCAGTTTTCTTTCACAAATTTAAATCCAAATTGCTTTTTTGACATTTCTATCTCCTTTTTAAAGCCGTAAGGACATCGGTGCCTTTACTTTGTGCCTCTGTGCCTCTGTCCCTTTGTGCCTTGTTGTTCTATGCCTTCCTCACCTCCACCAACGTCTGACTGCTGTTGGCGGTAATCAGCGGATCAAAGCACTTTTCGGGGTCCACGCTGTACATGTTGTTCACGTTGGCCCCGCCGTCGGCGACAGGGAAGTCTTCAAACCCCAGCTCCCGGCACCCCTGCCACCACCCGTGGAGTAACATCACCGTATCGGGCCGGATACCCGGGTAAAGTTCGGCTTTCACCTTCATCCACCCATGGGGACCTTCCACCACCACCCAGTCGCCGTTGCAGATACCCCGGGCGGCGGCGGTCTCCGGATGAATATCAAGGCTGGGATAAGGCATCACCTCTCGAAGATACGGTACGTTGCGCTGCCAGGACGCTGAATAGCACTTGGAGGTATGGTAGTCGGACAGCGTCAGAGGATATTTTTTCGTAAGCTCGGGTGTCCCTGTTACGCTTTCCGGCGGCTCCCGCCATTCGGGCATGGGGCGGAAGCCTTCGGCCTCGAAGGTGGTGTTGTAGATGGCGACCTTGCCCTGGGGGAGGTAAAGGGCCCCGTCCAGCCGGCTGCTTTTGGATGCAAAAACCGCCTCGAAACCGTTTCCGCCGCCCGCTGGGCCTCCCCCGGGGCCCGCTCCGCCGCCGGGGCCGCCGGACGCCTGGGGTGAATAGCCCAGAGGGTGTTTCCGGACTTCATCGATGGTAACGCCCATGGGGGAAAGCAGATCGTTCATGCACGCCGTCATGCTGCCTCCCCAGAAATCGTCGCCATAGCCCATGGCCACCCCGAGATCCAGAAAAAATTCGAAGATCGACTTATAAGGCCCCAGGGGTTCGATGACCTTCCGCCGGGCCATGATGGCCCCGCCCATGGACTCGAAGGGGTGGTCCGACTCGTAGACCGTGGCGGTGGGAAGCACGATGTCCGCGTAGTTCATGTCGGCGGTCCGGGTCACATCCACCACCACATAAAAATCAAGTTTCTTCAAGGCTTCGATCACCCGTTTGGTTCCCCGGGTGCTCACCGTGGGCTGGGTGCCCGGCGCGATGATGGTCCGGATCGGGTAGGGATCTTCGGTCAGAACGCTGTTGAGGACCTTATAGTAGGCCGACGAGGTCCCCTCCATGAACGGCTGGAATACCTTCGGAAATTCTGGGCCCACCAGTTTGTCCACCATTTCGGGGGTATAGCGCTCCTTCAGGCTGACGCTCTTGGTTCGGCCGCCACCGCCGGGCCCCGGCCCCATGCCGCCCAGCTTGTTCCCGCCACCCCCTGCCCGGTTCAGGTTCCCGGTAACGGCCATGAGGATCGCCACGGCCCGGATGGTATCACTGGCCGAGGTGGCATGCTCGACGCCGTTTCCGAGGTCGATCCCGGCGCTCTTTGCCTTGGCGTAAATCCTGGCCACCTCCTGAATCTGGTCGGCCGGGACACCGGTGATTTTCTCACCCCAGGCCGGAGGATACTGCTGAACGTGCTTCTTGAACGGCTCGTATCCGTAACAGTATTTTTCGACAAACGCTTTGTCGATGAGATTTTCATTTATGATCACATGCAGCATGGACAGGGCCAGGGCCGCATCGGTGCCGGGCCTCAAGGGGACCCAGATATCGGCCATCCCCGAATCGGGTTCGATGGAGGGTTTGATGGCGATAATCTTCGCGCCTCTCTTTTTGGCGGCGACATAGCTCCTGGCACCCATCTGAACCGGCCCCGAATAGATGGGCTGTTTTCCCCAGACGAGGATGACCTCGCTTCCCGCATAATCGCACATGGGCTGGCCGCCCAGGGTGTAGGAAAAGGAAAACCCCCGCTGCATGGCGCAGATGCCGCTGTGGCCGTAGTTGGGACTGCCGTGGACGATCAGAAACCGCTGCATGTAGTCGCTGTAGGACCTTCGGGCAGGGCTCAGCATGGCAAGGGATTCGGGACCGTATTTTTCTTTCTGGGCTTTCAGCTTGTCCGCAATGATATCGATGGCTTCCTTCCAGGTGATTGCCTGGAATTTCCCCTCTCCCTTGGCGCCGATACGCTTCATGGGATTTTTCAGACGGTCCGGAGAATACACCCACTGGGGGGCGGACTGGCCCTTGGGACAAACGGCGCCCTGATTGGTGGGGCACTCCTTCATGCCTGCCACCCGTGTGAACCGGCCGTTTTTCACAAAGGCATAAATGCCGCAGCCGGCGGAGGGGCCGCACATGCCGCAGAAGGTCGGAACCGCCGTCTCGCCCGCTTCTTTGGCGGCGGCCATGGCTTCCTTAAGAGTATAGGAAGCAAACGGCGGCAGGCTGCATAGCGCCGTCCCGAGGAGCCCGGCCCCGGTAGCTTTTAAGAATGATCGTCGATCCAGGGTCCACCCGTCATATCCCTTGCCCATAGCAATGTCCCCCCTTTTGAAAGCCGTCCTGAAGCCCCTCACACCGAAATATACCCGGGGCACGATATCGGCAAACGTATGTATGTAAATTCGTATGGTCTGGAAATAAGTCTTTCGGACTTTATCAGAAATCGGGGAGACAGTTCAACAGGGTTGTGGAAAAAAATCAGGGCAAATGAGCCAATTCCAGAACGATCCTTTTCGGGGTCGCTATCGGTATCGTTCCTGATTCGATTCCGATACCGATAGCGACCCCGAAAAAATATTGCGCATTACCCGTGTTTCCTCTAATGTTTTCAAAAAGTTTAAGGTTCCGGCGATACAACGTACGACAAAAAAGGTGAGAAATGGAAGCAATCCCCCTACGAAACGAAGTGGCATCGGAAGATAAATGGAACCTCTCAAAGCTTTATATCGATAAAGAAAACTGGGAGGCGGATCTGACCGTTTTTAAAAACATGATCCCACGAATTTCCCAATTCAAGGGCACGCTGGCCGAATCCGCCGAAAAGCTGAAGGCCTGTCTCGATTTTATGGCTGAACTTGAAATGCTGGAGGAAAAACTCGGCACCTATGCCCACCTCAGGCTCAGCGAGGACGAAGGACGGAGCAAAAGCCAGGACCGTTTCTCCCGATACATGGCCTCTGCGGCAAAAGCCGCCGCCGCGGCAAGCTGGAGGGTCCCCGAAATTCAGTCCATCCCGGAAGAAATCATGGCCGGATTCCTGGACGATGAAAGGCTTTCGGCGTACCGCATCATGCTCGGAAAAATTCTCAGGTTAAAGCCCCATGTACTTTCCGAGCCGGAAGAAAAACTGCTGGCCCTGCAGACGGAAGCCAATCAGACCGCATTCAGAACCTTCTCGGCACTGACCAACGTGGACATGACGTTCGGAACCGTTCAGACGGAGAAGGAAGATTTGCCGCTGACCCAGTCCACCTTTATCTCTTTTCTGATCAATCCCGACAGAAACATTCGCAAGCAGGCTTATTTTCAATTTTACAAGGGATTCGAATCCCATAAGAACACCCTCGCCGCCCTTTTTGCCGGCAATGTTCATCTCGATATTTATACGTCCCGGGCACGTGGATACACTTCCGCCCGGGCAGCCGCCCTCTTCCCGGACCGGGTGGATGAATCGGTTTATGACAACCTGCTGGAAACCGTGGGTGCATCCCTGCCGGCGCTTCATGATTACTACGCCCTGCGGAAAAGAGCGCTCGGCGAGGACAGGCTTTGCCACTACGACGTGTATGTCCCCCTGGTGAAGGACATCGCAGTCCGTCACAGCTACAGCAAAGCGGTTTCCGTGATCTCAGAAGCTCTCAAGCCGCTGGGGCCGGCCTACTGCAACACCCTGGAACGGGGCCTCAAGGGCGGCTGGGTGGATCGCTACGAAAACCGGGGAAAGCGTTCGGGGGCTTTTTCTTCCGGCAGCTACACATCGGACCCCTATATCCTGATGAACTACAAAGAAGAGGTCCTGGGAGATGTCTTTACCCTCGCCCACGAGGGCGGCCACTCCATGCATACCTTGTACAGTGCCGGGAGCAACCCGTTTCAACATTACAACTACACCATTTTCGAGGCCGAAGTGGCTTCCACCTTCAATGAACAGCTGTTGGCCCGCCATCTTCTGGCAAATGCCCCGGGCGATGCGATGAAGGCTTACCTGATCGGGAAACAGGCGGATGACATCATTGCCACCATTTTCAGGCAAACCATGTTCGCGGAGTTCGAGCACCGGGCACACCGGATGGTCGAAGAGGGAACCCCCCTCACCGTTGATTCCATCCGCGGACTCTATCGAAGCCTGCTGGAAAAGTATTTTGGAAAGGATGTCGAACTCTTTCCGGAAAGCGATCTGGAAGGCCTGAGGATTCCCCATTTCTACCATGCGTTCTACGTTTACAAGTATGCCACCGGCCTCTCCGCCGCCATCGCCCTGTCATCGAAGGTACTTGACGGCACAACGGAGGACCGGGACCGGTACCTGGCGTTTCTGAGATCCGGCGGTTCGAAGTATCCCCTCGAATCGCTGGCCGCCGCCGGTGTGGATATGACACGCCCGGAGCCCGTCGCCGCCGCCATGGAAAGATTCCGGCAGCTGACTGCGGCGCTGTCGGATCTGCTTTAAACCAATGGAATATCCAATTCAAATAGAGGAGGTATGAAATGCCTGCCAAGAGAAATCCCTTTGGGTTGTATTTATCTCTATGCACCATAGTGCTCCTGGTGATGTCTTTTTCAGGATGCGGCGATTCGGGCGCCCCGTCGGCGGGCACGGATAACTCCATCAAATCGGTGGCGGCGGGCACGCCGTGGCTTGTATCCGAAACCACCCGCCTGTCGGAACTGACCATCGCCGAGGGTGCCAGCGTTATCGCGCCGGAGGGGCACAGCGTGACCCTGACGGTGGACGGGGTTGAAACCGGGATCAAACCGGGGACCTATAAAGGCGATATCGTACTCACGGTCACCAAAGATATCGTTGCCACACAAACGACCTTCGGCCAGAGCTCCACGTTCAAACTGAGAGCCGCCGTCGATGTGGAAAACGGTGTTTATACGGCGGAGAAATCCGTCGCGGCGGCCGCGGTCGGAGGAACGGTCACCAATACTTCCGCAACGGACGTGAGCATCTCATCGACGGGAGAAAAATTTAATGGCATCATTGTCTCCGGCAATTCCACGTATGCCATCGATCATCCGAAAATCCGCTTTACCGGAAACGGCCTCAACGACTTTGCCGGCGTGGGTGCGGGGATCCTGGTAAAAGACTCGTCAAACGTAACGGTCAACCGAGCCGATATTATCAACGACGGCGTCGTGAGGCTGGCCATCTGCGCCAACGGAAACAGCACGCTGACGGTAAACGATTCCGACATTGAAACCGGCAGCCCCGAGCTGCCGAAAACCGTCGTCGGTATGATGTCGGTACCATGGATGCTGGGCCTGACCGGCACCTGCCGCGCCACCATGGCCACGGAATCGGCCACCGTCAACTACAACTATACCTGCATCCGGGCAAAAGGCTGGGGCGCCCTTTCAACCGATGCGGTCCAGAATGTGAAACTCAACGCCACGGGCTGTACCATCGAAACCGTCGACAGCGGTTACGGGGCCTATGCCGACGGCAATTCCGTCGATACGTTCAGCGGCTGCATTTTCAATGTCAAGGACTATGCCCTGATCATGACCCAGGGCTCCGGTGTGTTTACCGACGGCACCGTGGTGAATTCCGGCAGATTCGGCGTGATGAACCACAGCGGCCGAGGCGGCGAAAAACTGACCATCGAAAGGGGCTGCGTGTTCAATACAGGCGAGGCGGCGATCCTGGTGAAAAGCAGCGCACCCGATATTCTCGTGGACAGCTCGACCTTCAATTCCAAAAACGGAATTATCCTCCAGGCGATGATAAACGATGACCCAGATGCCGGTGGGCCTGGAGGTGGCGGGCCGGGCGGAGAACCTGGTGGCGGTGCGCCCCCGAGTGGCGGGATGCCCAGTGGCTCCGGCGGCGGGGCACCCCGGGCCGCCATGTCGGAAGGAACTTCTCCTGCAGGTGGGATGCCCCCGGGCAGCGGGATGCAAGGCGGCACTGGCGGCACCGGCGGAGGAGGGAGCAGCGATGTCCATGCCACCTTTAAAAACTCGACGCTGCACGGTGACATCATCACTTCCATGACCCAATTGGGAGATATGATCGTTTCCTTTGAAAACGTCACCATCACAGGCGCCATTACGACCGCCACATGGAAATCCCAGCTCGACATCGAGGGCATAGATGCCAAATCCTTCGGCGCTTTCAGTACCGAAGGATATAAATACGCCCACCTGATCGGCCAGGGGACCAAGACTTACTGCGCAACCGAAGACGAACACGGCCTTTCGGTTTCCCTTGACGGAAAATCCACCTGGGTTGTCGACAAGACATCGTACCTTACCGAACTGACGCTTTTAAAGGGCGCCGTCATCAAAGCACCCGAAGGCAGCAGCGTGACCCTGATGGTAAACGGCAAGAAAGCCGCCATCAAGGCCGGCACTTACAAAGGGAAGATCGAATTGCGGGTTGCACAGGGCGCGTGAGAATCGATACCGCTTTCGGATGTTCAATTCTCATGGGATCGGCCGGAATGGGACGTTTTGAAATTGGCTTGTGTATTGACTTGCAGGCTATGCCTTGGTAATTTGAGTCCACTTGGGGATGGAGTCCCCCTGATAACCGCCCGGGTCGGGCTGATGACTCCTGCCGACATCAATGTTCGGTTGGGTTTTATCGGCGAGAGTTCCCGTAGGCGGTTTTTTTATCTCACCGTATCAGGCAACTCTCCAGATTCGAACATTCCGGGATGAACGCTCCGGTATAACGCCTTGGAGATACAGCGCTTGAAGAATATCTACGACCGAAGAACCATCACGAATACTTTGCATTCCCGCCTGTCCGAGGGACGGACAATCCTGTTATACGGGCCCAAAGGTAGCGGCAAGACGACTATTTTAAAAAATGTGGCGCGCCGGATAAAAAAAGACCGCCGGCCCTGCGGACTCTGCAAAATGACCCGCGCGCTGTCGGATGTAACCGGAGCGCTGCTTCAGGCATATCCATCGGTTTCCACAAAGAGCCGCAGCCGCCGGTCCGTCCGGTTTGCCCTTGACACGGCCGTTGAAGCCAACCCGGGGATTCTGCTTCTCGATCATGTCCATGCCGTCGGCACGCAAGTCAGGGGATTTCTGCGATCGCTGCTGGGCACCGGCCTCGGCGTTCTTATGGCGGCCGATGTGGAGGGCGAACGGGACCACCGCAAGTACCGGGCCATGCGCCTTGCCTATGAGGAGGAAACGGTTCCGCCGCTTCCGGGCCGCTATATGCGTTGTATTTTCAGGAATGCGGTGCCAGACGACGCGCTCCCCTTCCCTCTGACCGAAGCGGATCTGCGTGGTCTCCTCCGATGTGCCCGGGGGCGTCCCGGCTGGATCATCCGGATGGGAGAACTTCTTCAATTGGAGAATTACTGGCATAAAGGCCGGGTTCTGAAGGAATCTATATACATACAACTCCTGTGCGAAACAGAAACTGCCTATTGCAGCAGCCCGGAAGCACATCACCAAAACCTCGGGCCTGGAGGAAATCATGCTGAATGAAGCACAGCGGAGATGCGTCTTGACAAGTCTTAGACTTATAGAAAAGCATCTGCGCGTGATTGAGGGACTTGACATATCGGACGGTAACGGAATCCTCAAGGAAGTTAAAAACGATATACCGGTTTCTACCCAGGCAGCTATTCGTGAAAAAACTGCCATCATCAGGGAAGACATAAAAATTTTATCCAACCGGTTTCACCTCTCGAAAACCCTCGTCAACACCCGCGCAATTGCCCTGGCTTCGCTTTCGTATTGCTGGGAAATCCTTGAAGATACGACTTCCAAAAAATTGAAAAAATACGGCGCCACGGCGGAAGAGCTTCAGACGACCCTGGACCCACTCCTGAATGAAATCCTCGACGAACTTTTAGAAATAGAATCACTCCTGCGCAAATAAGATCCATATCGGCTATCCGTATGCATGCCTTTGGATGGTTCGAGGCAAACATGAGTCGGGAATGCCCCCCGCCCCGCCTCATCATTCACATTTATTAACAAAATCTTAACAGATATGTAACCTTCCGCTTCCCGCCCGCGACTCATATGACAATGGACCCCGGCGTCAACTGTCAGGCAGGACGCCCGTCCGGTTCAAACACCATCCTTGAGGCACAAACGGTATCCGACGCCGTAATGTGACGGAATTTCATACCATAAAGGAGAATGTACCATGAGTATGCGAAAACGAATAACTGTCTCCGCAATGATTGTGACCCTCCTTGCCATTCCTTTTGCCTCCCATGCCCAAAGGAGCATGCGCGGCGGGTGGATGCAGGGGAATACGACCACCCAGCATGAACTGATCCCCAAAAACGATGAGGAAAAAAAGATTCTGGCGGTGCTGGAGGATATGACCAGTACCCAGCGCACCCAGGGAGCGAACGTCCCAATGGATGACGGACGGTTCCTCAGGATACTGGTGGAGAGCATCAACGCACAGAACGTTGTGGAAATCGGCACCGCAAACGGTTATTCCGCCCTCTGGATGCTGCTGGGGCTTAAAAGCACCGGCGGCCGACTGACTACGTTTGAAATCGAGCCTTCAAGCGTCCGGCTTGCCAGACAGAATTTTAAAAACGCAGGAGTGGACGGCATTGCGACGGTCATCGAAGGAGACGCCCATGACAAGGTGAAAGACCTGAAGGATCCCATCGATCTTCTCTTTCTGGATGCCGACAAGGACGGTTATTATGATTATCTGAAGCAGCTGTTACCCCTCATTCGCCCGGGCGGCCTGATAGTGGCGCATAACATGAATCAATGGGGGACCCAGACTTATATCGATGCGGTCACCAAGGACGCCGATCTGGACACCCTGTTTATCAATACCGGTTCCGGAAGCGTCGGCTTGTCTCTCAAGAAACATTGAAAGAAACCTTATCTGCTTTCTTCTTTATGAAGCACCCTGCCCCATAAGGCGTTTTTTTCAACCGAAAGGAGTCGGGCATGGGCATGGCCCCGGAGAAAGAACTTTCACTGTTCGATTCCATATGCATTATTGTGGGCATCGTCATTGGCGCCGGCATATACGAAATTACGCCCACCGTCGCCTCATGCATGGGAGGGTGGGGCGGGATTCTGGGCATCTGGCTGGCCGGCGGATTCCTCGCCCTCACAGGAGCCCTGTGCTATGCGGAACTGGCAACCGCGTATCCCCACGATGGCGGGGATTATGTCTACCAGTCCCGTGCCTACGGCAGCTGCGTCGGGTACCTGTTCGGCTGGTCCCAGCTTGTGATCATTCGGCCCGGAGATATTGCCCTGATGGCCTTCGTATTTGCCCGGTACGCAGTCACCCTGTATGCCCCCTGGGAGTTCATGGTCCCCCTGTATGCCACCCTGGTGGTTGTGGTTCTGACGCTCATCAACATTCTGGGTGTAAAGCAGGGGAAATGGACCCAGAACCTCTTGACGGTGATAAAAGCCGTGGGAATCCTCGCCATCGTTGCGGCAGGTTTCCTGGCACCGCCCCCGAAGTTCATGCCCGGGACGGCATCGGAAATAACTCCGGAAGGTTTCAAGCTGGCACTTATCCTGGTTCTATTTGCCTTCGGCGGCTGGAACGAAATGGCGTATGTCGCCGCGGAGGTCAGACATCCCAAAAGAAATATCGTCCGCGCCCTGGTGGTGGGAACCGTTGTGGTGATCTTCATCTACACGCTTGTCAACGGCGCGTTCCTTCACGCCCTGGGACAGACCGCCATGAGTTCCTCGAAAGCGATTGCGGTGGACACATTTGCCCTGGTCGCTCCGGGGGCGGCATCTAAAATCATCAGCATCATTATCTGTATATCCGCCCTGGGCGCCGTCAACGGGCTGATTTTTACGGGATCCCGCATCTCCTATGCCCTGGGCGCCGAACACCGGTCGTTTCATTTCCTGGGCAAGTGGAGTGAGCGGTTCGGGACACCTGCCAAGAGCCTGGTATTCCAGGGTGCCATCAGCCTGGCTATCCTGTTCTTCGCCGGTTCTTTCATCGACGCGATTCTCTATACCGCCCCCATCGTATGGCTTTTCTTCCTGGGAACCGGCATCAGCGTCTTCGTGCTCCGGCGAAGGGAACCGAATATTGACCGGCCGTATAAAATATCGGCTTTTCCGCTGCCGGCCCTGGTATTCTGTGCCGCCTGTATCTTTATGTGCTACAGTTCATTTACCTACGCCCTGGCCATGAAGCCGGTCGGTCTGATAGTAGTATTATGCGTGCTTGTTTCAGGTTTGATTTTTTACCGCCTGACGGAAAAAGGAAGTAAATTGCAGGGCGAGGCTGCGTGGGATCGGGCCGGGGAGACATAAGCCTTTGATAATGGGTATGCATTCAAAGTCAATTTTTACCATTTTACTGTGGCGGTGCAGAGCCGGAACCGCCCTTTACCCTTGGATAACGATGGAGATGCTGTGTTCCCGAACGCCGTTGTTTCCATATCCCAGCACATTCCAGTCGGCAACCGGCGGCTGGACCCTGCCCTCATCGTCCGTTGCCCGGGATAAAATCCGATATGTTCCCGGATGCGAAGCCCGCCACCGATATTCCCATCTTCGCCAGGCATAGGGTTCGTCTGGGCCGATAAACTCCGCCGCCTGCCAAGACGCTCCGCCGTCCACGCTTGCCTCGACCTTGACAACCCGTGCCTCACCTGCATACGCCGCACCCCGGATCGTCACGGTTCCCACCGGAAGGACATCGTGATCCGCCGGCGAAGTAATGATCGATTTGAGCGGCATGCCGGTCACCACCTCCCCCGCTCCCGGGTCTTCCCCTTTTTGAAAGATTCGGTACACCTTGTCCATGAAAAACCCGGCCACAGGCTGGTCCGATACGGTTATTCTTTTAAGCCATTTTACACAATTGGCCCCGGTCCATCCCAGGGCCAGGGCTCTCAGCGGAAACCCATGATCCAGCGGCAACGGCTCCCCGTTCATCTCGTACACCAGGAGAGTGGAGGACATGGCCTTTTCCAGGGGAATGCTTCGGATAAATTGGATCCTCGCGGAACCGAGCGGTTTATCCAGCCCTTCGAAACCGACATGCCTTGCCTCCGGCATCACCCCGACGCCTGCAAGAATATCGGATAGGCGCACCCCGCCCCACACGGCATTTCCGACCCCGCCGATGGTCCACGGATTGCCCGAAGCTTTTTCGGATAAAAGTGAACGACCGTTTCCCGAACACTCCAGCGTATTGGCTGCCTCTATCTTGGGCATCGCCAGAATATCTGAAAATTTCAGTTCAATCTCCGTTTTGACCATTCCCCGAACGAACAAGCGCCACCGGTCCAAGGCCACGGGCGACGCCATGATTTCCCCCTGGTTGCGTTTGAAAAATGCGTCATTGGCAGTGATCCAGGATTGCAGATGGGCTGCCGGGGTTTCGGCGTTGAGCGGTTTTTCACTCATGACATTGAGACGAATATCCATGAAAACCTCCCTGAAACATACTGATGCTATGGATGAACTTTCGAAAAAATAATACCCTTTTCAATCATGCTTCCGTGATCCGGGCCTCCCAGGTGCATTCAATACAGCCCTTTACAGACTGATAGGCGGGGCAGGAGTCCGAATAATGCGCCAGTGCCCTCTCCGCTTTGTCCCGCATGCCGGGGGGGATTCCAAACCGGTATCGAAGTCGTATACGGGTGATCTTCAGCACGCCACCCTTTTCCTCGATATCGCCCTCGACCTCCGCCACCAGGTTCTCCGCCGATTTCATTCCGCGCGCATCCAGCGCGCCGCCCAGGGTGCCGGTAAGTCATCCGGCCACGCCGGCGATGATATAATCCAGTGTCGCGGGATATTCCGGCCCTGAAATTTCACGACCGTATTTATCTTGATAAAAATGCTTGATCCCCCCATGGACGCCGAAATGGATGGGCTCGGGGAAATTTTCCACGTGGGCCGTCCGATGGGAGCCCCCATGTTTTTCGATTCGAATGTGGCTGGTATGTACCCCGCTCATGGTAATCTCCTTTCAGAAACCTTTCTCTAAAATATACACAAAAAAATTCATTGTTTAAGAAAGTTTTTGGATGTTTTAGGAAAACGCACTGATTTTACATTCCATTTTGAAGTGACCACAAAGCGCACAAAGTAAAAACCCGGGCCCCAAGGGCCCGGATTGGAGTTTCCCATGGAAAGGGGGGAGATTGGAGAGGTTTATTTCTTCGGCGTCAGTTCCCCGCCCTTAGCCAGGGTATATGTTTTCCCTTTCAGGGAGCTTGCCGTTTTCTGATCGTAATAGACCGTGTGGCCGTTTCCGATAATGTTTGAGATGGTGCCACCGGAAATGCCATCCTTATCCTCGAGGCCGGTGAGGTTGGAGTCACCGGTTACTTCCCAGGTGCTGGATTTGTCTATGGTCAGCTTCATCTCCTTACCCTTGCCGTCGGAATTGACGGCGCCCGTCAGCTTTGAATTGTTTTTCAGGGTCAGGTCCACCGTGCTGATGGCGTCGACCTGGATATCACCGTTAAGCGTCTGCCTGTCGGCGATGAAGATCAGGTTGCCGCCGTTCGAGCCGCTGTTGCCCCAGCGCTTGGCCGCTGCTTCGATAAGCACGCCTGAGGGGTTTTCCGTTTTCACGTTGCTGAAAAGGACCTCCGTCTTCGTGTTCGTAATCAAAAACAGGGGCCCTGCGGCCGCGGAGAGTGACCCGCCCTTCATGGTGTACTCCGCAATGCCCATCTCGGCGTCCCCGGACATGCTCTGGTAGATCATGACGCCGTCCAGCTTCGATCCGGTAATGTTGCAGTCGGTGAGATTCACCTGGTTCTTGCCTTCGATCACCACCCCCTCGGAACCGGTGGCGGTTCCCTTGAGGTCCTTGGCGTTGACCACTCCAGTGGAATAAATCGCCGGAGAGCCGCCCCCGGCGGAAATCACTCTTCCGCCCTGCACGTTGATCGTTCCGCCCCCCCGGTCTGTAGCAATGGGAGCGCCGGAACGACCGTCGGTCTCCATGTCCACATTTGTAATGTTGATGGTGCCGCCCTGGGTAGCCATGACCCCGTGGCCCCCGCCACCGGTGGCCTTGATCTTGACGTCGGTGAGGTTGATCACCGCCTTGGAATCCACCGCCATGGCACCGTTGGCACCGGTACCGGTGGAGGAAAGCGTGCCGCCCTTGATCGTGATCTCTCCGCCCTTGTCTGCCAGCACAACGGCGTTGAGGCCGTGAAAGCTGCTGTTATCCATGCTTGAACTGTTGCCGCTGGTGGTGACGGTCGGATTTGTCATGGTCAGCTTTCCGTTATTGACCACGTAGACACCGGAGACGTCTTCCTTGTCCGACGTAATTACCTTGTCGGACGCCGTCTCGGTGGTGCCATCTACCGTGTACGCCCCGCTCAAGGTGTAATTACTGGAACCACCCCCCGGTGGCGGCCCCATCATCCCTCCCTGGCCGCCCTGGGGCATTCCGCCCTGGCCGCCCGGAGGCATTCCGCCCTGCATCCCGCCTTGCCCCCCCTGCTGCATTCCTCCGGACTGGGCCCAACCCGAGGCCGGAACGGAAAAAACCAGGAGGAGCGCTGCAAAAATAACAAAGGCTTTCCAGATACCCCCCGGCGTCGAATCACCGGCGTCCTTCACTTCAATTCTCTTCATAGTTTTCATGTTTTTCTCCTTTCCCCTGGGTCGGGGGAGCTCATGGTTGATAGCTCATGGCCAGTAAAGATCAACTGCCCTGGGTAGATTAAAAGCAGGAGGAACAGAAGTCGAGAAGAGCGGAAGAGCTGAAAAACCGAAGAACTACTGCTTCGATTGGGCTGTGCTCGAAGCTGTAGACCAGAGGCGGCAATGCTCCTCCTTTTTCAGTCTTCATCTTTACTAGTTCTGTCCTATATCACGAAGCAAGCTCCACATCAAGACCACCATTGGGAAAAACCGGAAGCCGCAAGTATCTTTTTCCTGTTTTTTCAACTCCTTCCAAGGCCATCGGTCAGTCGTCGCCTCCCGCCTTTTCCGCTCCTCGGCTCTTCCGCTCTTCCGCTCTTCGGACCCGGGCTCTTCTCATTTCCCGCTCTTCACTTCGTCATTCGGCTTACTGCTGCTGATGTCCAGTTCCTTGCTGTTATACACCGTGGCGATGGAACTGTTTGTCGCTTTTTCCTTCTCGGAAAGCGTGCCCAGTTCGCTGGCGTTGGCGGCCACCGTGGGGGTCAGGAAGATCAGGAGTTCGGTTTTTGCCTTGCTTTTTTCAGTATGCTTGAAGAGCGTCCCCAGGAGCGGGATATCTCCCAGAAGCGGAAGCTTTTTGACCGTGTCGCTGTTCTGGTCCTGCATGAGCCCGCCGATCACCACCGTCTGGCCGTCCTTTGCGATGACCCGGTTGGTGGAGGAACGTTTGGCGATCACCGAAGCATTCACCGTATCGGAAATAGGCACGGTGGTGTTGCTGATGGAGGATATCTCCTGGCTCAGGTCCATGATCACCAGGCCTTCGTCGTTGATGTAGGGGGTGACCGTCAGGATAATGCCGATATCCTCATACTCGATGGTGTTGATGGTCTGGCCGGTTTCGGTGGTCCGGCTGTTGGTGATGAAGGGGAACTCGCTGCCCACGGTGATGGAGGCTTCCTGGTTGTTACTGGCCAGGATATAAGGCTTTGAGAGAATATTGAGCTTTCCCTGCTCCGCAAGAGCCCGAAGTTTGACATCGAACTTGTCGTTCACCACATTGGCGATATAATCCGAAGAAATATCTCCAAGCCTGCCGTCGGTCACCACGCTGACGGTTCCATCTTTCTTCCATTGATCCAAATAAGAAAACTCCGTCCCCACATCCAACGAATTGTTGTGGGTCACCTCGGCGATGAGAACCTTGATGAGAACCTGCGGCACCGGCTTGTCCAGCTGGTCCAGGACCTTTTTCACTTTTTCGTAATTGGCCTTGGTGGTCAGGATGATCAGCGAGTTGGTGTCCTCGTCGGCCTGCAGGGTGACTTGTCCTGCCAGGTTTCCCGAATCGGACGTGCTCGAAGAAGCGGAAGAAGCTGCAGTCTGCTGGGTGGCCCCCGGCATGTTGCCGGGTCCGCTCGACTGTTGCTGACGCTGTTCGGCGGCGCCCGCGTTGGTGGTTGACGTACTCGACATCTCGCTGAAAAGATTGTTCAGGACATCCACCAGGTTCTTCGCCTGTGCGTTTTTGAGCGAATAGACGAATGCGGACTGGCCTTCGGAGGAATCGGAATCCAGGTTCGTAATCAGCTTTTCGATAACACGCATGGTATCCTCCGGGGCGCTCACCACTACGGAGTTGGTGCGATCATCCGCCTTTGCCGTGACCGTCGCCGACACCGTGCCCTCGCTTTCGGAGGCCGAGGCGTTCTGGGTCTGGCCCGGGGCGCCGCCCCGACCCTGCATCCTCTGCAAGATGCTGGCCATGCGGTTGTTTGCCGTCGACGACGAACTCTGATTATTCTCCGGGTTAAACATATTGGTGATGAGCTCCGCCGTATCGGCCGCGTCGGCATACTCCAGGTGGAATACCTTCATCTCCGCCACGGCCGCCATGTATCCGTCGATATCGTGGACAATCTCCACGATCCGCTTGATATTGGCCTTGGTGTCGGTGATGATCAGGGTGTTGGTGTCCGCGTTTGCGCTGAAATCGGTGGAATCCGGCACGAGGGATTTCAGATTTTCCACAAGGCTTGTCGCCTTGGCATGGTGAATGGGAATGATGTGGGTGACCACTTCGTCGCTTGGTTCGATGGCGTTCGGATCGCTCCCCGAGGTAACGGGCAGGTTCATCTTCTTGGCGTCGGCCAGGGTGGCGACTTTAAGGGTCTTTCCGCTTAGTACGGTCGTATACCCCTTTCCCTTCAGGATGCTGTTGATGAGAGAAACGGCATCATTGAGATTCAAGGGCGATTTGCTGATCACCGTAACACGGTCCGTCAGTGTGACCCCTGAGATCACCACGACCCCCGCCGCCTGGGAGAGATATTCCAGCACCGTTTCAATGGGGGTGTTCTGGAAATTAAACTGGATCGTATTTTCCTCCTTCGGGGTCGAAGCCGTACAGACCGAACCGAAGCCGAAAGATATCGTCAAAAGGACGACGAGCGCGGCTGCCTGCAACCATCTGCGTTGCAATGTGGAGGAATTCAACGGGTGTTTCTTTTCGTTCAGGATTACGCTGATCATTCGCCTAGCTCCTTTTTACGTCTTTCTTTTAAACGTTGTAGAATATCTTTGGCCTTATCATCCGACACCGTACTCTGCACCGCCGGCTGAACGCTCTGCTGGGAGTCAAAGGTCCCCTGCTCAGAGTAAGAACCGCCTCCAGAATAGTACTGCGCAGCCGAACCCTGGGAGATCTTCCCCTCGAGGGTCATGCCGATCTCTACCCGGGTATTGGCACCTTTCAGGTCGAAGGAGATATAATCCAGGGTGGCGGCCGAAATGGTTCCTCCCCCGATGCTATCCCCCACATGAACTTTTTTTACTTCACCGGTTCCGCTGTTTTCAATAAACGCCGTGTAAATATCATTTTCCCGAACCACCCCCCGAAGCACCAGATAGCTCTGCTCGCTCTGCGTGACCGTCGGTGTCTGTTTCGCCTTTGCAGCCTGAACGGCCTCGGTGGACAGCCGGTTGCGGGAAAATATGTTTCGCTGGGAAACGACCTTGTAATCATTCCAGGAGCCCTTTGTACCCGGCGTCTCGGCGCACCATGCGGCGGATGAGAAAAGCAGCAACAGCACCAGGCTATAGGCGATGGGCGACAGGCGATGGGCGATGGATGGAATCAGTTCAACTTTGTGCCGCAGTTTATCCCGGCGTCGGGATGCCTCTGTGCCTCTGTGCCTTTCTGCCTTTATGCCTCTGTGCCTCTTCATTTTGAATTGCTTCATCTAATTCTCCTTGGCCGTTGAGCTGCCGTTGCCGCCGTCATCGTTGCCGGAACCACTTCCCAGGTATAGAGCCGATAGCTTGATCTGGAGCGAAAGATCCGAACCGTTGCCGCCCCGGGAACCCAGCTGAAACTCCTTGATGCGGAGGGGAAGCGTGGTGTTTTCGACCTCCCATAAAAAGTGACCGACGGCCTCCATATCACCGGTGAGTGCCAGGTTGAAGAAGATTTCCCGCAGTTCCCCGTCGCTTTTATCCCGGTCCGGTTTTACAGTTGAAATGGGGAGCCCACATTCCTGGGACCATTTCCGGATGGCATTCAGGACCCGGCTTTCTGTGGCGGAGGGATCGCTCCCCAGCCCCCCTTTCTTCATCTCTTCCCACTTCTCGCTCAGTTGGCTCCTTCGCTTGAAAAGCCTGTCGGCCTGCTGCAGTTGTGTCTGAAGCGTTTGTTTTTCATTTCCGACACGCGCCCTGGCATCCATGGCCGGCGTCCAGACGTACCGGTCCAGGACAAACAGGAGGATAATCGCCGCCGTCACGATTGCAATCACTCTCTCACGTTTTGAAAGTACCATTCTTTCATTCCCGCCTCCCGTTTTCGGGAGGCTGATAGGCACAAAGGCACAAAGTTAACTGCGATTAAAAACAAAACTCATGGAAAATGAGATCTCCTGGCTATCCTTTCCGCCGCTTCGCATATAGATCATCTGGACGTTTGAAAACTCCGGGCTCTTTTTCATCTTGTCCATCACTTCGATAACGCTCTGCTCATCGGTGGCCTTCCCGGATAAAACGCCGCTCATCTCTTCATTAAGGGCCAGGCTTGTGGACCAGATTCGTCCTTCCTCCGGGAAGATCAGGGTAAGCGCCCGAAGGCACTCGAGCACCTGGGGACGGTCGCCGTACCATTTTCCGGTCGCCGATACCTTCTCGACGATATTCCGGGCCGCATCGATGTCAACCTTCATACCGGCCAGTTTTTCCTTCAGCCTGGCGACGTCTTTTACATTTTTCTCCCATGAAAAAATCATCCCGCCCATGAAAACCAAGGCTGCACAGGCGACGATTACCGCCATCCGGACGTGGCGTTTTTCAATCCGGCCGGCCTTCGCTTCCATTCGGGAGTTCAGGAAATCGGCAACTGAAGGGGACTGCTCACTGAAAATCCTGAGAGCGAGGGAAAAGCTCGGGCCGAAGAGATCGACCTTTTCCACGCCGGTCGCTAACCCGCTTTTCTCAAGGATTTCTCTGACATCAAATCCCTGTGGGGCCATCTGCACCGGCAGGGCCGCGGCGATTTCTTCCGCCGGATTTTCGGACCCGTTCCATAGGAGTATCTTCTCTTCGTCGCCCCCGGAGAATGATTTCATGCATGAAGAAAGGACCCGATTTATCTCTGAGGCAGAAACATCCTCCCCCGCTTCCATACGCTTCTGGAAATACTTCACGTCCACCGTCTGTTCCCCGGTGCTTACCAGGAGTTCGGAATGGGCCGGCTGCATGAAAAGGGCAAAACGCGGCCGGCTCGCCATGGTGCCGTTCCTACCCGCCAGTTCGAAGAGGGCAGCGGAAGAAACCGAAATCGAAAGTACTTCAAGTCCTGCACCCTGAACGACTTCCTGAATCTGGTGCATCCGTTTTTTAAGCATTGCGGAAAGTACCAGACGGCTTGGGCCATCCGAACGGATCACGCCCGTATAGTCGAGGACAAGGTCCTCCGGGCTCAGGGAAAACTCGCGTTCGGCATGAATTTTCAGAGCTCCCGAAATGGCATATCCGGGGGACGGAGGAAGGGTCACTTCCCGGGTCATGGCCCATTTGGCGGGAATGCCCACGGAGACTTTCCGTGCGGTAAACCCGCCTTCTTTTAGAAACTGCTTCAAAGCTTCTCCGAGCCGCTGGGGCCGGTCCAGGGACACGTCCTCCGAAAATGCGAATACGGCTTTTTTACCGATGGTAAACCCCTCCTTCCTGCGGTGGACTTCGGCCGCCACAAGATGTTCTTCCGAAAGGGCCAGTCCCAGGCATTTATGGGGTTTCACCCGCTTTTTCCATTCCCCCTGGAGCTGTTCGTAAAATTTCAAGAAATCATTCATCAAGCTTCTCCCCGGACCTGAGCTTCGTCAGTATGTCTTCATCCAGCGGCCATCCCAGATACTTCAGCGATTTCCAGTAAATCACCTTGAAACCACCGTTTTCCGTATCGGCCACCATTTTATACCTGCAAAAGGACCTTCCGTTTCCGCTCACCGCCACGATGTCGGCCGAGTAGCGACAGGAGGAACCATCGGTAATATACGGGCCGATGTCCGCCACCTTTTCCTTGCTGAGCACATCGGTCACCCACAGGAGGGAACTCGTGTCCGTACTGTCGCTTTCTCTCTTTGCGATCAAGGCCTCCACATCCGACTCCTCCAACCCCGGAAGGCACATCAGCACTTCCTTCGATGCCGTGTTGATATTGATCAGTCCCTCGATCTCCGTATCCGAAGAAGTGCTGATTTTATCTTCGATCTGCTGGAATTCATCCTTCGACAGACCCGCATCGAGATAAAAGTCCAGAATACTATTATAGGAATTTCCCATGTAGGTGATAATGCTCTGGATCCTGCTTTCATCCTTGATGACGGTGGCAAGAAGCGCGGCCACCTGCATCCTGCTGTTTCTGTCGTTGATATTGATCCGCTGCGATCCGCTGCTGTCCTCGTTCATGGTCTTGCTGAAGACGGTCACATAATCGTAAAATCCCCGGTCGAGGGTGCCGTTCCGGTTGTCGGGCGGATAGCTGTCGTCGGCATCGTTTTCGTTGGCGTCCAGAACGCCGTTTCGGTTCCAGTCTTCACCGAATAGAATTTCCCGGTCCGCCCCCTTGACGAGAAGCACCTCTTCGACGGTTTCGAAATTGCTATTCTTGCAATAGTAAGGATCGTCCAGAAGAAGATAGTATTCGTCCTCGGCCCCGTTCTCGGAAACATTGTTGTCCGTATCGCGCCAGTCGATGATGGCGTCGGCCAGTTCCGATGTCATTGAAGGCAGTTTGAGCAGCATTTCCTTACTGGCCGTATTCAGGTTCAGCTTTGAGGACTCGTCACGAATGCCGAAATAGTAATTCCGGTCATCTTCAAGATTCGGCCGAAGCAGCCAGAAGTAGCCGTCCCCGACGGCAATCGCCTCGTAGGGAGTCTCCCCCTCCAGTTTCAGCGTTTCATCCGTCTCCTGGAGCCGCGACCGGATAAAGGCCACCGCCCCCTTTGCGATCTCTTCGGTTTCCATTTCGGATGTATAATTATCCGAAGCAATGGCCTCCACCCGCATGGTTCGCGCAAACACCAGCACCAGCCCCGCCAGCACCAGCACCACCCACATGGTAACCATGAGGATGGAGCCCCGCTGGGAAGGCGCAGAGGGCAAAGGGCAAAGAGCATAGGGTACAGGATGCATCACAAGCGATGCGTCGGGGGGGGTATGACGCCTCACGCAGGTGATACAGCCTGTCACCGATTGATTATATTTCAGCCCTTTCCCCATACTCTTTGCCCTTTGCCCTCTTCTCTTTGCCCTATGCTCTTTGCCCCCTGCCCTCTGACCTCTGACCTCTGATCTCCGCCCTCTGCCTTTTGCCCTCTGCCCATCCTCACCCCGTACTCGTGCTCGTCACCGAAGTCCCGCAGGGCAGCGCCACCGTTTGCGTCAGCGAATATCCGGTTTCATCGTTGCTGCTTGTCGCCTCACCCGTCGTCGCAAGGGTGATAGTGATTTCCACGGCCACCGGCAGGCTGTTGTCGTTTTCCGTGGAGTCCCAGCTGTCCTGCCAGTCGCTTCCGTCGTAGTACCTGAAGTTCAGAGATTGGATGTTTCCGCATAAAATCTCTTCGTCGGGATCCAAGGTTTTGGGCGAGAGGAGATTTGTGGTGATGTCCCGGACAATCACCTTTTCCTTCGTATTGTCGCGCTCGGTGATTTCGAACTCCACTTTCCGGATATCACAGGCCTTTTCATCCTCGCCCGGTGTATTGTCCGAAGAATAAAACGTCAGGGTATCCGTATCGTTTCCATCTGCATCCTGCTCGTCCTCCCCTTTGAAGGCCCCCGCCAGAACCCCGGTCGGGGGCATGGCGGACATCAGCTCTTCCTTGATGAGCGACATGGCGATCTCCAGGGATCTCGTCTTTTCCACCGCGGCCTCCGCGCTGTCCCGGACCTTGAAGGCTAAATGCAGGGAGGTGTACAGGAAGGTGCCGATAATCGCCATGATCGTCATGGCCACCAGCAGTTCCAGCAGGGTAAATGCGCGCTCGTTTCGGTTCATTCGCTGCTTCCCGTATACACCAGTGTCGAGAGGCTCACCGATTTTTCCTGGGTTCCGGCATCCTTCCAGGTGACGGTGAGCTTGAGCCGCTGCATGGAGTTGGTTTCAGTCCAGTCCAGCACTTCGAGTTTCCAGGTATATTCCGTGTTGTCGTCGGACGACGTTCCCTCCTGGTCCCCGTTGTCCCAGTCGCCGGTGGCCACAAAATTATTCAACTTCTGCTCCGCCAGGATTCCCGCCTCGACCCGGTGCTTCGACTGGCTGGCCAATCTGGCGGCCATGGATATCCCGTTCATGGCCACCGGCAGGATAATGGCGATAAGAGCAAAGGTGACGAGTATCTCCACCAGGGTGAAACCGCCGCTGGCGATACTACCCGAGGGACGAAGGAAGACCGCTTCGCTTGGACGATGGACGAAACGGCAAAAACGGGCGAAAAAAGCAGGCGGATCTTGCAGCTCGATTTTTTGCGTCCATCGTCCCAGCGAAGCGGTCATCCCTCGTCCCTCGGATCTTTTCATTTCCCCGTCTCTTCCGGAACCACCACGTGGTAGCGTTCCACCGGCGTCAGGGAGAGAACATCGACCTCGTCGCCGTTCTGGTCGAAAAGGCGAATGGTGCGGACATCGGCTTCCCCTTTCGGGTAGAACTCGATGGTGGCGGCGGCCTTCTTCTTTTCTTCGTCAGCCCCGCTGTTTTCCACGACCATGGTTGTATGCTCCGGCAGCAGGAATTTTCGCCCCATATCCGTTTTGAGGGTGGCATAGCCCCCCGCCTCGTTCACCGTAAGCCAGCACGCCCCCGCCTCGGTATCCAGGTTCAATCGATAGTTCTTTCCTTCCGTAACGGCCTGGGAT
>JBECKW010000306.1:0-4783 GCA_040235505.1 Desulfobacterales bacterium | reverse complement strand
GGGAGAGAATCAAATGGCTGCAAAAGTATATTTCATAAAGGCATCCGATAACGAAAAAGACGAGAGTTTGTGCGGGAGGCTGGAAAAGCTTCTTCGGGGGGAGAACTTGCTGGGGTTCGTATCCGGGAGGGATATTACCGCGGTGAAAACCCATTTCGGTGAATCTCCGGATCTCGGCTTTGTACGGCCGGTGTATGTGAAAATGCTGGGGGAAATCATCAAGGAGAAGGGGGGACTCCCCTATCTGACGGAGACATCGACGCTCTATAAGGGAAACCGGAATAACGCCGTCAAGCATATCGCGCACGCTCATTCCCAGGGATTTGATTTTGCAGCCACCGGCATGCCCATCATCATGGCAGACGGACTCTTCGGCGATGAGGAGTGCGAGGTGCCCATCAGGGGAAAACGGTATGAATCGGTTCGTATCGCGGGGCTTTTTGCCAAGTGCAACGCCCTGGTGGTGCTGTCGCATTTCACCGGGCACATGGGCACCGGGTTTGGCGCGACCCTGAAGAACATCGGGATGGGATGCTCCAGCCGGAAAGGCAAGATGGAACAGCACTCGACGGCCAAACCCAAAATCAATAAAAAGGCCTGCACGGGCTGCGGTGTGTGCGTGAAATGGTGCCCGGAGTCGGCCATTTCGCTTGTGGATGAAAAGGCGGCCATCGATCGGGAAAAATGCATCGGGTGCGGTGAATGCCTGGCCATGTGCCGCTTCGATGCCGTGAAGTACAACTGGGGGGCAACCTACGAGGACCTCCAGAAAAAGGTGGTGGAGCATGCCATGGGGGTGTATGCCCTGCACCGGGACAAAAGCCTCTATATCAATGTCGTGACGCGGGTTTCGAAGGACTGCGACTGCACAGCCGGGAGCTTTAAAAAGATCATGCCGGATGTGGGGATTATCGTTTCCCGTGATCCCGTGGCAGTGGATGCCGCCTCCATCGACCAGGTGGAAAAATCCGCCGGAAAGGCGTTCGGGCAGTTGGCCTATGACGTTCCCACCCGGGTTCAGCTCGATTATTCCAGGGAACTGGGATTCGGCAATTGCGAATATGATCTGATTTCATATTAGCTCGATCGCTATTTTTTTGATAACTCTCTTAATGGGATTCGCAGGAGGGCATCTTCCTTTTGCCGGGTCGTGCCGGCGAGAAAGTCCCGGTTTATCCGGCTCAGGGATTCATTGATATCTTCCAGGTTCAGAAGGCTTTCATTCGAAAATTCGATGGACTCGCAATCTGTAAAATTATGCTCACAGAATGAAACCTCCCAGGCATAGTCCCCCGATGAATCGTCCAGAAAAAGGATGGGCAGGCCGTGGGTCCTGCAGATGATGGGACGAAAGGGATAAATGCGGCACAGCCCTTCGTGTAGAAAACCGCAGGGCGCCGACGGATCGAACATATCGGGGCTTAGCTCCGTACCTGCCTGCTCCATGGCGCGCCGGATGGCATGGAATTCAACGGGAAAAACCGAAAGGTTGACGCAGCAGGAAGTGCAGCCCTGACGGCAGGCAATGGCCTCGCCATGCAGGGCCGTCAGCCTTTCAGCGTCCGCATCGATCTGTTCCAGCAGCTTAAAATAGCGGTGAATCGGGTGCATCCGGTGTCTTTAACAACGAGATCATGAGAATTCAACTTTAATTCATCCGAAGTTCATGTTAAGGGACTCTTTTGGCGCCGCCGCAGGACAGGTTCAACAAGCCCTTCGGGAGGGGGTCGGCCATGGCGGCAGCTGACTGCAGGAAGGATTTTTTAGAAAGAGAGAGATCATGCCATTGGAAAACGCTGCGCTTCGTTATCACCGTGAGCCGCGACCGGGGAAAACCGAAGTCGTTCCCACAAAACCATTTTTCAGTCAGGATGATTTGAGTCTTGCCTATACCCCGGGTGTGGCGGTGCCCTGCCTGGAGATCCATAAAAACCCGGAAGACTCTTTCAATTATACCAACAGGTCCAATCTCATCGCCGTCATTTCAAACGGTACCGCGGTGCTGGGTCTCGGCAACATCGGGGCCCTGGCCGGAAAGCCGGTGATGGAGGGGAAAGCGGTCCTTTTCAAGCGGTTTGCCGATATCGACGTGTTCGACCTGGAGGTCAATACCACGGACCCGGATGAGTTCATTCAAACCGTAAAGCTCCTGGAACCCACCTTCGGCGGGATCAACCTGGAGGATATCAAGGCGCCGGATTGTTTTTATATCGAAGAACGTCTCAAAAAGGAGATGTCCATCCCCGTATTTCACGATGATCAGCACGGCACGGCCATCATCTCCGCCGCCGCCATGCTCAATGCCGCCGAACTGACCCGGCGAAATCTTGCGGATATACGGGTGGTCATCAACGGTGCCGGGGCCGCGGCAATCGCCTGCGCCAAACTATATGTGCAGCTCGGTGTCACAAAATCAAACTTGATCATGGTGGATTCCCGGGGGGTGATCTACCAGGGACGCTCGAAGGGCATGAATCCTTACAAGGAAGAGTTCGCCGCCGCAACCGATGCCCGGAGTCTTCTGGATGCCGCCCGGGGAGCGGACATGCTGGTGGGGATGTCTGTGAGAGGCGCTTTTACCCGGGAGGTGCTGACGGCCATGGCGCCGAATCCGATCATTTTCGCGCTGGCCAACCCGGATCCTGAAATCGACTATCAGGAGGCGAAAGACGCCCGGCCCGATGCCATCATCGCCACGGGACGTTCCGACTATCCGAACCAGGTCAATAACGTATTGGGATTTCCCTATATTTTCCGCGCGGCACTCGATGTGCGCGCTACGGGCATCACCGAAGAGATGAAGGAAGCGGCCGTCAAAGCCCTGGCGGCCCTGGCCCGGGAGGACGTTCCGGATGCGGTCATTCGCGCCTATGGCGGCAAACCGATTCGTTTCGGAGGCGATTACATCATCCCCAAACCCATGGACTGCCGGGTGCTTCTGAAGGTGGTGCCGGCAGTGGCCGAGGCGGCGGTCCAAAGTGGCGTGGCGCGGGTGCTGCCTCCGGACAGGGGGGCGTATATTGAGCGGCTGGAGGCGTCTCTGGGGCCCGAACGGGAGATGATGCGAAGGATCATTGTCCGGGCACAGCGGGACCCGCTTCGAATCGTGCTGCCCGAAGGGTACCACCCGGTCATCATCCGGGCGGCCCACCAGGTCCGGCAGGAAGGCATCGCGCAGCCCGTGTTGTTGGGCCGAAGAGAAGAGATCGAGGCGCTTGCCAGGGATTTGCAGATTCCCCTGGAAGGCATCGAAATTCTCAATCCCCATCGGAACGAATATTTCGAGCCCTTTCTTGAAAAACTGTTCGCCACCCGTCAGCGGAAGGGGTGGTCGATTTCCGAAACCCGCCGACAGCTCCATAATTCGTATGTGTTCGGTGCCATGATGGTTCGGGAGGGCCTGGTGGACGGACAGGTACACGGAATCGCGGAGTCCTACCCCCGGGCCATCCGGCCCGCCCTTCAGGTCATTCCGAGGCGGGAAGGGGTCTCGAAGGTCTCCGGCCTGTACCTCATGATTTCCAAGGACCGCACGCTTCTGTTTGCCGATACTACGGTCAATATTCGGCCCAGCGCAGAGGACCTGGCGGAAATCGCCCTGCTGGCGGCGGAAAAGGCCTCCTTTTTCGGGTTGGAACCCCGGGTGGCCATGCTTTCCTTTTCCAATTTCGGCAGTGTTCGACATCCGGATGCCGAGCGGGTCAACCAGGCGGTTCAGTTGGTTCGCGCCCGGAAGCCGGACCTGATTATCGACGGCGAAATGCACGCCGATACTGCCGTGACAGTGGATATTTTAAACAAAGTTTTCCCGTTCAACCAGTTGGGGGGAAAACCCGCGAACGTGCTGATATTCCCCGAACTGAGCACCGGCAACGTGGCCTATAAGCTGCTGGACCGCCTGGGAGGGGCAAAGGCCGTCGGCCCGCTGCTGATGGGACTGAAACACCCCTTTAACGTCCTTCAGCAAAACACCGATATGGAGAATGTGGTCAACGTGATCGCCATCACGGTGGCCCAGGCCCAGAGCCGGAAAAAGGGGGCACCCTCGTGACTTCATCAAAACGGAGGTTTTGATAGGTTGCAGGTTTCAAGGTTGCAGGTTTCAGGTTTCAGGTTTCAGGTGTCAGGTTCCCCGACGGAAGGATCTTCGGCAGGTGCCAGAATTTTGGGCCGCCGAAAAAATAATTATCCCATCCCGCTCGGCCTTCGACCCAGCCACTGCGTTGCTTCGAGGGGTGAATATCCTCGATGTTTGCATAGTATTCGTGCCGAATTCCTGCGCACCTACCGATTCCAAAGCAGGTTGAGCCGCAGGCGATTCATCTGCTGCAACCTGCAACCTGCAACCTGCAACCCCACCACTATACCTCCCCACATCCCGTTTCGGATTCTCCAAGGATGCCATTTAAAATTCTTTTCCGGACGGCCCTGGCCAAAATGAGTTTGAAAAAAAAGCGAAAGCGTTCTATAAAAGCTCCCGTTGATCACAATTTCATATAAGAGGAGACGATGGTTCGATACCCCCCCTTTCGACAGTTGTCCGATCAGGCGGGCCGCGCCCGTACGGAGTCCCTGGTCGGAGCGTTTATTCTCATTCTGCTGGCGTTGATTGCCGTTTCCATATTCCTGAAGCAGTCCCGATTCGATGAGAAACAGTTTAGCGCCCTGGTCATGCAAACCGGGCAGGCAGGCTCCACGGAAGCAGCGGCGTCCGGCGAGGCATCGGTGCCGGATATCGCAGGCCTGGCACCGGAAGGCTATTCTCCCATGTCCGCGACCGAAT
>JBECKW010000239.1:0-8862 GCA_040235505.1 Desulfobacterales bacterium | reverse complement strand
AGCGCTTTTCCCTGCATAGCTATTAACATAGGTGCTTAAGCTTGTACTGAAATATCTGAAAGGCTCTGCCTGCATATGTGCGTGCATTGCGCCGCTGATGATGTTTGTTGAAGTCCTGATGGATCTTCAACAGCCGGTGCTGATGTCCCGCATCATAGATATCGGTGTCGCAAACGGCGACCAGCACTACGTGATCGTTACCGGCGTCAAGATGATCGCTGTTGCCGTTATCGGGCTCATCGGCGGAGCCGGCTGTGGCGTTTTTGGGACGATCGCATCGGTCACCATGAGCTCAGAACTGAGACATGCCCTGTTTAAAAAGATCCAGAGCCTTTCCTTCATGGAAATCAACCATCTTCAGCCGTCCTCGTTAATCACAAGACTCACGAATGACGTCTTGCAGATGCAGCTCATGCTCGGGATGATGCTGCGGACCATGGTGCGCGCCCCCATTATCTGCGTGGGCGGCATCGTGATGTCTTTCCTCTTGAGTCCGAGGCTGTCGCTTGTTTTCTGCCTCATACTGCCGCTGGTGTTTTGCGCGACCGCAGTAATTATGAAAAAGTCCGTCCCGCTGTTTTCGCTGGTTCAGGTAAGACTCGATCGAATGAACACCGTTATGCGCGAGAATCTTCTCGGAATCAGGGTGATTAAATCGTTTTCCATAGAAAACCGGCAGCATGACCGTTTCACGGAAGCAAACGACGAACTGATGCTGAAGGGCATCAAGGCGCAGAATATGACACTTTTGCTGATGCCCGTGGTGACGCTCGTCATGAACCTTTCGGTTGTTTCGATTCTCTGGTTCGGTGGAAGGATGGCGATTGTAAAATCCATCGAGATAGGGAAGATCATGGCGGTGATCAATTATCTCGTGCAGATCACATACGCCTTCACGATGTTCGTCAATCTGATTATCAACATATCCCGGGCCCAGGCCTCTTCCAAAAGGATCGTGGAGGTGTTCGCTCTGGAGCCGTCGATACAGGAAACAGCCCATCCCGTCATTGCGCAGGATTACGGTGTCGAATTCAGGAATGTGAGCTTTCGCTATGATTCGGGGGGAGATTACGTCCTGAAGAATCTCTCTTTTTCGATCCGACAGGGAGAGATCCTGGGCATCATCGGCGCGACAGGATCCGGTAAAAGTTCCCTCATCGGCCTGATTCCGAGGCTGTACGATCCCACCGAGGGGCAGGTGCTCATGGGCGGGCGGGATATACGCGGCCTCAGCCTTGCCGAGGTCCGTCGCATCACAGGTGTCGTCGCACAGGACAGCACTCTCTTTTCAGGTACGGTTATGGGGAACCTGCAGTTCGGGAATGACAAGGCAACTTTCGAGGAGATGGAAGCCGCATGTTCGGATGCCCAGGCCCTTGATTTCTTGAGCGAGCTTCCCGAATACCTCAAGAGCCCGGTGGAACAGCGCGCCAGAAATTTTTCCGGAGGCCAGAAACAGCGGCTGTCCATCGCCCGGACGCTTTTGAAACAGCCGAAGATACTGATACTGGACGATTCCACAAGCGCGGTGGATTTGAAGACCGAGGCGAACCTCCGCATGGCGCTGGTACGGCGCAAGCGAAGACAGTCCCTGATCCTTGTGGCGCAACGGGTGTGTGCCATCATGGAGGCGGATAAGATATTGGTCCTCGACAACGGCGAAATCGCGGCCATGGGCACGCACGCAGAACTGCTGAGAAAAAGCGAGATATACCGCAGCATCGCGGTTTCGCAACTCGGGGAGGAGGCACTCTCAGATGTCTACCACTGAAAACCTCCAGGCCGGTTTTACCGGGCAACCGGTAGGCGGCCGGGGCCCGCATATTGCACGCGCGGACGTGCATGCAAGGGACACCCGGGGGAGCACAAGACGCCTTTTTTCTTACCTCGCGCGAAAGAAGACGGCTCTCGTTTTCGTCTTTGCGAGCATTCTTGTATCCACTCTGATCACGATCATAGGGACGCGCCTGAATGGGTACACCGTCGATAACTTTATAGAGACCGGTGACAGCAGGGGGTTGGCCCTGATCTGCCTCATCATGATCGTCATCTATCTGGTCAATGTTTTCGCGACCTACGCCCAGAATGCGTTGATGGTTTCCGTGGCGCAGCGTACCTCATCCGATCTGCGCCGTGATCTGTTTGCGAACCTGCAGCGGCTTCCGCTTCGTTATTTCGATATCCGTTCAAGCGGAGATCTGATGAGCCGGATTACAAACGACGTAGACAATATAAACCTCGTGCTTTCGCAGAGCGTGATTCAGTTCTTTTCGGGAATCATCAACGTCGTCGGCATGCTTGTGGCCATGCTCCTGCTCAGTCCGCTGTTAACGCTGTTCGCCCTTATGACGACCCCAATTTTCATTTTCAACACAAAATACATCGTAAAAAAGACAGGGCCTTATTTCGCAAAGCAGCAGGCGGAGCTCGGCAAGCTGAACGGCTATATCGAGGAGATGGTTTCGGGCCAAAAGACCGTTCAGCTGTTTTCCCGTGAAAAAACGGTGGAGGCTGAATTTATAAAGATCAACGAAAGACTCACCAAAAGCTCGATCATGGCCCAGGCTCTCGCCGGGATTATGGGGCCCTCCAGCAACATGATAAATAACGTGACCTTTCTCGTTATCACTGTCAGTGGCGCTCTTTTTATCATCAACGGGACGCACAACATCACCGTCGGTGTCGTTTTTACCTTCCTTCTTTACATGAGATCGTTCACCCGCCCTATTAGAGATATGCTGGCGCTGCTAAATACCATACAGTCGGCGTTGGCGGGCGCCGAAAGGGTCTTTGAAGTCATCGACGAGGAAAAGGAGAGCGACCATCCCGGCGCTGGTGAAATATCGAGCATATCAGGAGACGTGAAAATAGATAAAGTGGATTTTTCGTATTTGCCCGGGAAACCCGTTTTAAAAAATGCCAGCCTCAGCGCAAAGCGGGGGCAGACAGTTGCAATCGTAGGTCCCACCGGCGCAGGCAAAACCACCATCATCAACCTTCTCACCAAGTTCTACGACTTCGACGGCGGGAGCATCTCCATTGACGGAAACGATATACGGAAAATCTCGTCGGAGAGCCTCAGGAAAAACATCGCCATCGTGCTTCAGGATCCGTTTCTTTTTTCGGAGACGGTCAGGGAAAACATCCGGTACGGCCGATTGAACGCCACGGACGAAGAGGTGGAAGCGGCGGCCAAAATGGCGCGAGCCCATGAATTCATAAGACAGCTTCCGGAAGGCTACGACACCGTCCTCCTGGACAACGGCGGGAATCTGTCGCTGGGCCAGCGACAGCTGCTGAGCATCGCACGGGCAATCATTGCGGAAGCCTCCGTGTTGATCCTCGACGAGGCCACATCGTCCGTGGACACCAGAACCGAAATATTGATACAGAACGCACTCCTTACCCTCATGGAGGGAAAGACCTGCTTCGTGATCGCCCACAGGCTTTCGACCATCCGGAACGCGGATAAAATAGTGGTCATCGACGACGGCAGGGTCGTGGAATCCGGAACGCATGATGAGTTGATGTCCGCAGACGGGTTCTATGCGGACCTTTACAACAGTCAGTTTAATTGAGGTGGAATGCTGTAGCTGCCGGTCACATTCGCTACCAGCTGTCGCTCGCTCGAATCCGTCAGCAACCGGGCTTGACCAAACCCCATTGTTCGCCCGAGGCGCAATACGGTTGCTTCAGCGATAACCGCCGTGTTGGTCGCCGGCCGCATGAAGGTAGTCGTGATGTCAACCGTGGCGACAGGCCGGAACTCTCCCAAAGCTGAACACAACGAAATAACCATTGCCGTGTCGGCCAACGCCATGAGCGCCTGACCCGAAACGATCCCTCCTGTTCTATGCAGCTTTTCATCGAAAGGCATGACCAGGGTCGCCGACCCGGCAGTCGTTTCACGCACCTCCATACACAAATCCAGCACCCACTGGGCAAAATTACGGCTTAAAATATCTGCTGCCGCTTCAATACTGATTCCTGGCATATACCGCTACTCCCTTCCGGGTTATCGTTGAGAGTCATCTTACAATCAAATCAGTGAAATTCAAGCGATAAACAATAAAACTGTCAATTCTTCATATTTATTTTGTTAGAAGTAGTTTCAAAACCTTTCGATCAGCTTGTCGATGAGGTAAGAGCTTTCCCGCAAAGCCTGTTCACTGAAAGGTCCGAACCATTCCGAGATTTGTTCAAACTGGCGGTTGAATTCCGCCTTGTTGCCATTTTCGAGCATTCCCAGATTTTCGGCGAGACTGGCCACAAAATCCAGCAGCAGTGCCCGTCGGTGAGAGGAGGCAAAGATAATCTCGGAATAAAGCGTGGCGTCCTGGGCGAAAAGTCTCCCCACCATGCCGAGTTCCAACCGGTAGATGGGGCTGGAAAATTCGAGGGACCGTTCAAGATTCACGCATTTTTGCCACAAAAACCGGCCGAACGAAAATGTTGCGAAATGTCTCAAGGATTGTACGATGGCCATGATGTCATCGTGTTCTTTCGGATCGGTTTCCACAAGAATTGCTCCCCATGCAGTAAACTGGTCCAACACCCACTGGCAGTCTGAAGGCCGCCGGCCGGGGGTCACCGCCACGATCTGCTTGTCCATGGTGGAGGTGGTGGGGCCGAACAATGGGTGCAGACCCAGCACCGGTCCGGAATGCGAGGCCAGCATGGCCGTCATGGGGGCGGTTTTAATGCTGGTGATATCCGCCAGCACACAATCGGGGGGCAGGTTCGGCGTGAGGCGTTCGATGACCGATATTGTGGCATCGATGGGGACACTTACAATGGCAAGTTCGATGCCGTCACACAACTCTTCAACATGATCCCAGCCGTCCCGGTCCAAACCCCGAACCCGGTAACCGGCATCGAGGAACCATTTCTGGAAATATCGCCCCATGCCGCCGCCGGCACCGACCAGAAGCACGGCAGCCCCCGGACGAATGCCCCTACGCGATATGTGGGCTGTCTGCGAAACGCGGGATCGCCGAAGGATGCTTCTAAACAACTCCTCAATATGTTCGGGATCGAGACCGGCGGCATCTGCCTGTCTGCGGCGGTCGGATATCAGGTCTTCCTCTCTCGCCGGGTGGTAGGCCGGCTGATGGTGCTCTTTTTTCAAGGCAAGAACCTGTTCCACATGGCGCCGCCTTTCAGCCAGGAGAGAGATAATTTTTCCGTCCACGGCGTCTATGTCACGGCGGAGCCCATTCAGCGCGTCTTCATAGTGTTTCGGCAGCATAGCCTATGTCCTCCTTATCGTAATTGTTTCCATTTTCCTGTCCCTTTTCCAATCAAAAGAGACCGTGAAGGTTTCTCCACGGCCTCTAACTAAAAAAGCCGGGGAGTTTTTGTATCCTCCCTCGGCTTTTTGCTGTTTCAATGTGTGTTTCTTTTCAACGCACTTCGGGCGGACCTTTATCGTAAAAATAATAATAAAAGTAATGATACTTGAAACTTCCGTAAAAAGTGCGTCGCATATGGTGCATATCCTTCAGGTTAATTAACTCCTCGATTGATATGGAAATGTTCCCGCATTGTCAAGCCTTATGATGAGCCGATCGAGCAGTTGACGAGATTATTTTCATTGGCGCGTACTTCTCCCGGAGCAGCAGCGCAGTGGACAGAATACCGAGAATCATGAAAATCCAGATAGCCTGCATGGGTAGTACATACCCTCCACTGATTTCCTTCAGCCAGCCGGTGAGGATCGGACCGACGATCCCGGCGGCGGCGCCGAAGCAGTTCTGCACGCCCGACACAAGGCCGACCGCCGTAGCCGGGATCAGCGTCCCCCGGGTGAGCGCAAGGCTGTTGGCGCTTGCCAACCCCAATCCCGAAAGGGAGGCCACAGCCCAAAAAAGCGCCGCATTGACCGATGACGTCTGGGCTCCGATCAGTTCGGTGGAGGCGATGGCGAAGCCGGCGATGATGAATGTTTTCCGGACGAGAACCGGATCCCGGCCGTGCGCGATCAGCCGGTCGGCGGCCCAACCGGCCAGGGTCGCGATGATCGCCATGCCGCCGAAGCTCAAGAAGGTGAACAGGCCCATTTCCTTGAGGGAAAGATTTCGCGCCTCCACAAAGTAGGCCGGCATCCAGGTGATGTTGAAGAATGTAAAATACATGTAGCAGAAGTTGACGATGACGGAGCCCAATACGACAGGACTGGCCATGGTTTTGCCAAGCGGCACCTTCTCCGATACCCCTTCCCTCGGCGCAGCATCTCGCTCTTCTCGCGATTTAGGCTCTTTGACCATGATCAGCCAGGGAATCAGCCAGAGCAAACCGGCCAGGCCGAGAATCATAAACATGTCCCGCCAGCTGTAGGCCACGATCAACCAGGCTGCGACCGGCGCTCCGACCGCGGAGGCGATCTTGGTGCCTGTCATGTAGAGGCCCATGGCCAGCCCGCGTTCTTTTTCAACGAAATTATACCGGATCCATCGGTAGCTTGCGGGCACCACCACGGCCTCTCCGGCGCCCAGAATCACCCGAAGCGATATGAGTTCCGAGAGGGAATGGGTCAGGGCAGTGGCCGCTGCCGCTATGCACCAGATAGTGAAGCCGATGGTATAGGGTCTTTTCACCCCAAAGCGATCCACCACCCAGCCCATGACTATCTGAAGCGCGGTATAGGACCAGAAGAAGGATGAGTTCAGCACCCCTCGTTGTAAATCCGAGAGATTAAAATGTTTTACGAATTCCGCATCTGCGAGCGCTACCGAAATGTTCGACCGGTCAATGTATGAGATGATGGCCCCAAGACTCAGCAGCCCGACGATGACCCACCTCTTTGAATCAAGGGCTCTATGTTTTACTCCGGTGGGTTTCTGCACCGCCATGGAATCGGACGTGGTCATGGTGGTTGCTTTCTCCGTTTCGGTCATCCTGCACTCCCTTCTGTGTTTATCATCACCAAATTTTTTAGATTATTGTCTCTTACCACGCCGGCTGAGTCTTGAAAAAGCGTTTCCAGAAGGCCAGCTTTTCCGGGGTTGCAACCGGAACCGGTCCGAAATGGTCCCCGAGTTCCATCACCGTCGGCGACGTCGGATCATATTCCGGCCACACGGGAAGTCCCGGGCCGTTGGGGTTGCCGGTGGCGACAAAGTTCGTCCAATAGGAGGACACAATATCGGCAATTTTTCGATCTTCATCGGTCCACGGCTGCTTTTTGATGTCGAGATTGTTGAATACGAAGAGAATCTCCGATCCGTGGTGGGCGCCTCTCGGGTCGCCCGTTGGCCGGTGGGTCCAGTAATACGTGTACACCGGCTTATCCGTCCCAGGTTTCCACTCGGTGCCCCAAAGATAGGTTGAGATGCGCGAGTTGTCGCGGGCGGAGGCATCCCACTGGAGTCCGGCCTCCTCATCGCTGGAAGCCGGATAGAGCTTCAGATATTCGTCCGCCAGCGGGCCGAATTTGCGCCTGGCGCCCGCCTGGAAATCAGCCAGCGTGCTGTAGGTGGGCGCCAGGCCCGGACGAATCGGCGTGTCTGCCGGCGTGTTCCGCTGGGCGAGCGTGCTTTCGGGAACCGCACCGGTTTCATCACGGTTGCTCCCTGCGATGATGGCGACATCGTTCTGCGTATGAGCGGCATAGGTTTCGCTGTAGTCCCTGGGAATCACCCACCCGTCGACGACGGGGCGGTAGAGGTTCGCCGTGGCATTGCTCCCCGTATCGACGCTGTCGTCCACCGGCATTCCCTGAATCACCAGCTTCTCCCAGGGCATGGCACGCAGCTCCTCGATCGAGTGCGCCCCGACCTGCGCCTGGAACTTCAGGCCGGCTGCTTCCGCTTTCTTGAGTGAGATCCAGGAAACGGATAGAAATCGCAATTCCGTATCGCGGGAATAGCGGGCATGGCTCTCCTGGATGCCGCGCTGAAAGAGGCCCCTGGCCAACGGAGACATGGAGAGAAGCCCCACCGCACCGGCACCGGCGGACTGGCCGCCGATGGTCACCCTGTCCGGATCGCCGCCGAACGCGGAGATGTTCTTGTGCACCCACTGCAGCAGGGCGATATCGTCCAGCAAACCGTAGTCGCCTGAAGCGTTGTGCCCGCTCTCCTTGCTCAGCTCCGGCGTGGACAGAAAGCCGAATGCCCCCATGCGATAGTTGAACGTCACGACCACCAGGCCCTTCCTGGCCAGCGCCTCCCCATCAAACGAGGGGTTCGATCCGGCGCCGCTCATGAAGCCGCCGCCGTAGATCCACACGAACACTGGTCGCCGTTCGGTGGCGAAACTCGCGCCCGTCCACACATTTGCGGTGAGGCAGTCCTCGCTCATATTTTCCTGCTCGCCCCGTTGCGGGCAGACGGAGCTGAACGTGTCCGCCTTGCGCACGCCCTCCCATGAAGCCGGCGGTTGCGGCGGGCGGAAGCGAAGATCGCCCACCGGCGGAGCTGCGTAGGGAATTCCCCTGTAGACCATGATTGCGGGGTCGCTGCCGGGAACGCCGTTGATCAGTCCGGTTTCGATGCGCGTCGGGCCATTTTTAAGCGGCTGATCCGTTGTCTGCGGATCCCGCGACGATACGCCGATTAATTCGCCGCTGGCCAGCACATGCCCTGTCATCGCCGCCGCCATGGCCTCAAAAGTTGTTGCCGGGTAGAGCTTCAGCAGCGTGTCGAGGGCGAAGACCTGGTAGTGGTAGGCGCTCTGAGCCGAGGTATGCGCGTGCGGACCCGCGTAGGCCTGATTCACGCCGTGAATGTTCTGGCCATAGGTCGAGCCGGCCGGAGGATCCGTCATTCCCGGCTTCAAGTTCGTCAACGCCGCCGGAATATTGAACAGCGTGAGGTGGATACTGGTTGCGGAGCCGGGGTGTGCAAGGCTCTCGCCCTGCAC
>JBECKW010000199.1:0-7093 GCA_040235505.1 Desulfobacterales bacterium | reverse complement strand
CTTCGGTGGTCGAACGGGCAAATTTGACGATGCCCGTTTCCGCCCCTCCTGCATTCCAGTAAAGAAGATGGGTTTTTTTGTTGAACTCGTCGGGTTTTGTAAAAGCGCCGTTAAAGGCGGTCTTCAGGTTGAAATCCGATGTGTAGGGCGCACGACTGAAAAGACCAACATAGGAAAAGATATCCTGGTTGCCGCAGCCGATGCTGAACGCCTGCCCGCTGCCCATGGAAAGACCCGCAATGGCCCTGTGATCGCTGTCGGCAATTGTGCGGAACTGGGAATCGATGTTCGGAATGATCTCTGTGAGCAGGACCTGTTCGAACGTGGTACCGCGCTCGGGTCCCGCAGGGCCGCCCCCGGGCGCTTGCGGGCGTTTTTGGCTGCCGGCGTCATTACCGGGCACCATCGGTCCTTGCGTCGGAGTATTGCTGGGATCGAAAAACCGGGGCCCCGACTCACCGGGTTTCGGGGCGTAGCCGCAATCCATCACGATGATCATGGGCTTGGCTTTGCCCTCGGCAATCAAGTTGTCGAGGATGAAGTTGGCCCGGCCCGCACTTGTCCAGACGGTTTCATCCTGGCCGCCGCCATGCAGGAGATACAGAGCCGGGTAGCGTTTCGTCGAGTCGGCATCGTAACCGGGTGGCACGTAGACCAGCGTGCGGCGCCATGCCTGAGTGATATTTGAGAAGTAAAAGATCGTGCGAATCTGACCGTGGGGAACATCCTTGATCAGGTAGTCATCAAAGTCCGGATCGGGCACTTCTACGGCGCTGGTACGCCGATTCAGCTCGTCATACACCTCGCTGTAGGGATCTGAGATAAAGAGGCCGTCCACATTCAGAAAGTATTCGTGCAAACCCCCGCGGGCAGGCTGCGTGGTAACGCTCCAATAGCCGTCTGCATCCTTTTGCATGTCGATGGGCCCTACGCCCAGGGTACTGACACCGTTGTTATCGGCGCGGCCCACGTCCGGCATCAACTGCACCTTTTGAGCCAGCGGCACTTTCACGCGAAAGGTGACCCGGCCATCCGGGTGGACGCGCGGATAGGGAGCGTTCCCCACATTGGAGGTCGCGGGTTTTGAGTCATCCGGAGTCTGGGACCAGGCCGTTGGGGTAACCAACACAAGCACCGCACACATAAAACACAGGCATAATCGTTTTCGCATAAGCGTACTCCTCTTAAAATGAGGTAAGTTGAAAAAAATGGACACCAATGTTTAAATCCCATTAAACGCAGGTGTCAACATGTCAAAACGAACAAACAACCGGTACTCAAGGGAATTACCTATTGAAGCTGTCAAAATGGTTGTCGATGGCGGCGTGTCCATCTACGAAGCATCACGACAACTTACCTTGCCGAAATCAACCCTTGAAAACTGGGTAAAAGCTTTCAAGGCCGGGAAACTCAGTGACATCGGGGGGCAGCAACGCCCTTTAACCGATGTCGAACGCGAACTGGCTCAGGTCAAGCAGGAGCGTGACATCTTAAAAAAAGCCGCCGCGTACTTCGGAGTCTCGTGACCTCGCTTTCCTGCCTAGGAGTCGCTGCCAGGTAGGCGATGATAAAGAAGCTTCGATCCGGGTATCCGGTCCTCCTGCTTTGTGGGGCCCTGGATGTCTCACCAAGCGGCTACTACGCTTGGGAGAAGAGACCGACCTTACCCCGAAAGAAGGAAGAAGCGCGGCTCGAAATCGAAATAAAAGCGGCTCACAAAAGAAACCGGGGAACCTATGGCCCTGAACGCTTGCAGGCTGATCTTGCGGATCATGGCGTTCTGGTCGTTATTCATAGAATCAAGCGAATCCGCAGGAAGCTTGGCCTTCGCTGCAAACAAAAAAGAAAATTCAAGGCGACCACGAACTCGAACCATAGTCTGCCGGTTGCTGAGAACCTGCTGGAGCAGAAGTTTACAACCGATGCGCCCAATCGGGTGTGGTTGGCGGATATTGTAGCCGCTCGTTCCTCCCAGAGTTAGTTTGACTTCATCAATTTATCGTATGTAAGTTCGAGGACGACAGCGGCATCCGGGCCGGAACTCAATCTCCAATAGGTCCCGTCAAAACTGGGCATCATACCATGCGCCCATAATTCGGCAGTGGACTGATAAGGGTATCCTTCCGTGTTTCCCTTGTAGTATTCCCAATCTTTTACAGCCGTGAAATAGCCGGCCACGTAAGCATAAAAGCCGTCCCCGACCGAATCCCCGATGGCATCCCTGATGGAAGGCTCGAGTTTATTCCCGAGGTGGTCCTCCACGCCCTGGCAGACGACGGCTCCGGGACATGCCACGTGCAGCGCCCGCCAACCGGCTTCGATGGATGCCTCGGCGTCGTTCCAGATGCAAGACCCGACAGCTTTCCAGACGGTGGCGGTGGCGGAAGCCCCGACGGAACTGTTGGAAGCCTTGAGGGCGTTCCAGACAGTCGCCCACTCTTTCAGATTTGCAAGATCCCCTGTGGTGGGCTCATGTTGTTTCGCTGCCACCGGATTATTAAATGGATGAAGGGCTTTGGCATAATCGAACTGGTAGACGATTTTCTTCCATTCGGAAAAGGCTGCCCAGGCAGCGTCTTTATCTTCCTGCGTCAACCAGGACGGAACGGTGGTCTCGTCGATTACCAGCTTCCATGGTTCATCAGGGTAGAGATAGGGGTATGCCTTGTTGTTATCCGGCACAATGTGAACTTTCGCGTAGATGGTTTTTCCATCGTCCAGTTTGAAAATCTTTATCAATTCCTCGCATGAATCAGTACCGGGCTGCCAATAGACTTTCCCGCCCTGCGATACGACACAGGAAAAAGCTTCGTTCGAGACGACATCTTTATTCTCTATGGCGTAGACGATGGATCCGTCCCGGGCCGAATGCAGTCTCCATGTCCCCCCCATATCAAGACTTACGATGAAACCATGGTTCCACAATTCGACGGCGGAGCGGTAAGGGTAGCCTGCGAGGCCGCCCTCGTAATATCTCCATTTCGTTATATCCGGAAAATAGCTGCCGATTAAGGCCGCGATGAGATCCTCCTGTTTGACCCCGGCGCTTTTAAGCCCGGAGGCCTTTTCAACGGCAGGCCCGACTTGAGCTTTCCTCATAACGTTTTCCCCGAAAGTGTAGAGAGAATCCCAGACTTTGGCGCCGTCGGACTCCCCGATGGCAGCCATTATGGTGTCTTTGACGGAAACCCTGACGGAAGTGCAGAGGGAATTATAGACGGAAATCCACTCCTTGAAATTTGAAATATCTTCGGGTGTCGGATCATGCTTACCGACGGTTGAGGGATCAAAGGGTTTCGAAATTTTGGAAAAATCGAAAGCCGCAACAGTCTTTTTAGAGGTCGTTTTTTGCTCTGGCGCAGACGGTCCGCAGGAAAAAATCACCATGGCTGTTATGAGTAAAGCACTTGTGAGTATGATTCGATATTTAATTTTCCCCATGAGATCCGGACCTCCTTATCAAGTTTCATGATTTATTTCTGTAGGGTCTGAAGGTGAACCTGCCAATCTTTACCAGAGATTGGGGTTCGGTTCAACAAACTTGATTTGAATAATGGCAAAAATTCCGGGGCGGGCGAATCTATCGAAAAGAATGCGCCTTATAACCCCCGTCTTCACTATCCGACAGGAGCTTGGCATGATTCGCCTCAAACAGCGGGATCAGCGGGTTTCCTTGATCATCGACATGGCCTTGCTGATGAAGCCCCATTCTGCGCAGCCGGCCTTGGCCCTGCTGGCAGTAACGGGATAGCTGTTCGAGGGATAATCCGCATCCGCCATTAAATACTTCATCGGGCCATAGACCAGGGATATAAGCGCCGTATCCGGCGGCGCGATAGCCTTCAGTTTGGTCCAGACGGCGATGTCCACATCGGCGTCCGCATGCACCAACGTCAGGTCGCCCAGATTGAGCACACCGATCTGCAGGTCAACGGGGTCGGTGTCCTTGTCGGTGAAGACGCAGGGAGGCAACTTTGAGCCCGGCTCATCGGAGCACCGGTTGGGTTGATTGAGCGGTGTCGTGATTTTGCCTGGACACTGCAGCACCTGATGCGCGCCGCTGATTTTTATATCGGACACTGTATGGATTCGCGTGGATGTCGCCATCACTTCTTCGCCCAGGATCGTGGCGACGGCATTCATCAGGGTATATGGATCGGCCGGCTTGGCGCCGGGGACGCTGTCCTCGGGGTTGTAGACAATCCCGGCCGGTGCGCCGATGGTGTAAAGGACCACTGCCTTGTCGTCGAACCGCTGTTCGACATAGCGCTCGGTCGCCCCTGGCAGCCCGCCGGTGACCACCGACCGATCAACCCCTCCCATCATTGAATATGGGCCGTTGTTAACGACAAAGGCGATGGGCTCACCCGAGAGGCTCTCGACCTTGAACACACCCAGGGTGCGGTCGACCGGCGGCGCGCTGGCCCGCTTGAAGTTTCGTTCGCTGAGGGCCGCCAGATAGAAGGTCCCCGTCCCATAGCCGGTCTTGGCGGGGCGGAGGTTTGCTTCTGCCTGCTTCACGGCCTCCAGCGTTGCATCCACCGTCATTTCCGAGATCTTTGCCGATCCGGGAAGCGATTGGCCGAACGAGGTGGTGTCGATCCGGACCATGTTATGGTTGTGGGTCACCGCAACGATCACGTTGTTCAGAGGCGCACGGGCCTGCGCAGCGATCCGGCGTATCATGTCCGGGTGCACGGCGTATCCGATGGTGGGGGCATCCAGAACGGCGATAACAGCGCGCGAGGCGCCATTGTCCAGCATCAGGATGCGGACGTAGATATTGTCGTGAATGGTTTTGAATGGCGCCGGCAGGTCGGCGACGGCGGGGGTGATGTCCACCCGGGCCGCGCCGGCCTTCAGACCTGCGGAGGTCTGGGCGAAGACGTTTGTCGACGCCACAAACAGCGTGATGGCTGTGCATACAATCAGAACATTCCGGTTCAGTCTCATGGTTCCCTCGAGGTTGTTTGGGTTGTGCCGCAACAAGCGGGCGGCGATACGCGTTCCGGTATTCCCGGATGGCCACTATCGGGTGACTGGCAGCCACCTTTGATTCCGAAAAGAACGTTGAACCTCCGGATTCCCGCCGAACAGTCAGGGCAGGGGGTCCGCACAGACAAAATTTCCGGCATCGTTAATATCCCCCGTCCCCTTGTATTTGGCCACCTTGGGGTATGCACACAGGGGTCGCGTTCGAACGACCTTGCCGTTTATCACCTTGGATGCGAGGATCTGCTCCGGCGCCTTTCCGTTTTCCACCCATTGCTCCATAGTGCCAAGCTTTTCGAAGGTGTCGCAGCCGGCGCCCCCCCGGCAGTGGTCCATGCCAGGTATGAAAAATAGCCGAAGGGAGTCCCTCCCCTTGCTGTTTCCGACACGCTTCAGCACTTCATGGTAGTAAAGGGCCACATCCACGGGATTGTGAGAATCGGTCCAGCCAATATAGATCATGAGCTTTCCGCCACGGTCCACGAACGATTTGAGGTCGGGGCTCGCATTGATCAGGGGACCCAGGACTTTGTCCGTTTGGGCCACGTCGCTGCCGTAATCCAGCTTTCTCCAGTCCCAATCGGGATCCTGGTACATTGCATATCGGTAGATATCCAGCGCGCTCCCATGTGGTTCTTCTCCGGCATATTCAGGCAATTCGAGTTCGCCTCCCACCGGCACACCCGGGAAAATCGACTCCTTGGTGCGCGGGTCGACGGGTCCGGCATAGATCTGTCTCATCAGATCGACTTGAGGCGTTGTCAGGCAATCAGGACCCTCCGCCCCTTTGCACGACAAAACCTGAGGATCGAAGTGGCAACGATCCGGCTCTTCAATCAGGCCGTCGTTTATCCCCACGGGCGTTGCACAGGCTTTGATTGCCGCCTCATGGATCATGGTGTACTTGCTTGCCGGGATGAACCTGGCCGGATCTTTACTGATTAACCAGGCAGGCCAAATCTGCGCCGCACTTTGGAGTGTTTTTGGATTTGACGGTGCGCCTGCGACGATGCCGTCGTAGTCCTCAGGGAAGCGCTGCGCCTCCACAAGCGCCTGCCTCCCGCCGAGCGAGCAGCCTATGAAATAGGAATACCGGGCAGGAACACCATAATAAGCCATTACGATCGCTTTGGACTTGACGGTCATTTCATGGACGGCCCGGTACGCATAATCGATCAGCTTCTCGGGATGACCCAGGATAAATTCCCCGCCCCTCGTCGCCGAAGCCTCATGCCCGGTGTCGGTACTTGCAGCCGCATAGTTTCGCCGCACTGCATCCATAAGGCCCATTGCGTTTCCAGTGTACGATATGTTGCCCGCAAATCCCGCGCCGCCAACCCCCAGAAACTTGCCGTTCCAATCAGATAGCGGCAGCCAAACTTCCATTTTAATCTCGGAATCGATGGTGGGCTTCAGCGTGGCGGCAACCCTGCAGAAAGCTGGAATCGGAGCCTGTGTTGCGCTCTGTTCTAAGAACTGTGGCCCCCCTGTGTTTTTCGGGATCTTGAATTCACCCGCTGCAACCGTCTGTGCCATGGTGATCGTCGTGTACGGAAGCGCCAGTTTGGCCAGGCTTTCGCACGAAACCGTGGGCGTCGTCTGGCCGAAGGCCGAAATGGTTGACAGAAGAGTCAAGACACCTGCGGCAGCAATGAATTTCCACGCATTGCGTAAGCTGGTCGACGCCACCCTACTGGCAAAAAAAAACAGTTCCATTGTTATTCTCCGCCGTGTGTTTTCAGCCCACGAGTACTCAAATGGGATCGGACCAAGTCAACCCAAATATTACAAATATAAAACTTAAAAAAAGCAGGCATTTTTTAGTGCTATATCCATTTTTTCCCCAAAAAGCGAGATATAGAAAAGACACACCTGCCATATAAAATCCTATAATGTCCTTTTTGCCCTTAAAAAACTCAATATAGAACCCATTTTCAGGGGGCATTTTAAAGTCATCTGATACAATATTTTGGGTAATTTATTTTTTCCGAGGCCCTTATTTTAACAAACTATAGAATTTTTTATGAAGTGATTGAACTTTCTTTTTTCTTTGAGGAGATAAAAAAGTTTTATACAGTGGATCGTTCATTTGGATGTCTTT
>JBECKW010000174.1:0-18820 GCA_040235505.1 Desulfobacterales bacterium | reverse complement strand
GAGTTTCTGAACCGGATCGACGAGACGATCATTTTCCACAACCTGACCCGGGAGCAGATCGGCGGGATCGTGACGATTCAGATGGGGCGTCTCAGGGAGCGGCTGGCGGAAAAGAACATATCCCTGGTGCTGTCCGAAAAGGCCTTAACGTTTCTGGCCGGCGAAGGCTATGATCCCGTGTATGGCGCGCGCCCCCTGAAGCGTGCCATTCAAAAATATGTGGAAAATCCTCTCTCCATGGAGATCCTGAAGGGAAGTGTCAAGGAAGGGGATACGGTTGAGGTGGACGCGACCGGTGATGGGATTACGTTTTCGGTGAAGGGATAAAGGCGAGGCACAGAGGCACAGAGGCACAAAGGCACAAAGGCACAGAGGCACAGAGGCACAAAGTGAAAGGCGTAAGGGCGGAGACACAAAGGAGAAACGGGCGGGGGGCCGGCGCGGTGGTTTGTTGCGGTAGGATTCGCATTGGCTGCGACGATGTATGCGAAACTACCTTCGGGTGATCATGTCACCCATGAATGGCGTTTCAGCACTGAACTGAAGACGAAGCAGTTAACTTTGTGCCTTTGTGCCTTGCCCTTTAGGGCACTTTAGGCACTCGCAGTTGTTCCAGCTGCTTCCACAGCTCTCGGGCCTCTTTCTGGGCCTCGGCAATCTGGCCGGGGGGCATCACCCGGGAAATGGCGTCGATCATGTACTTGGCGGTTTTATGTCCCCGTGCCGCTGCAATGCTCCACCAGGCATAACCCATGGTGTGGTTGATGGGAGAGCCTCTGCCTTCGGTGTACATCAGAGCCAGCATGAACTGAGCCCCGAGGCCGCCCTGCATGGCAGCCTTCAGAAACCAGTTCCGGGCGTCCCGGTCACTTACCTTGACGCCGTCACCATGGTAGTAAATCAATCCAAGGTCGTACTGGGCGCCGGCGATTCCGTTGGCGGCCGCCTTCTCCAGCCATTTAAGGGCCTCATCCCGGTCCACCGCAACGCCTCTGCCATCCTTATACAGTCTTCCCAGCCGCAGCTGCGCCTCGGCATTTCCCTGTTCTGCGGCCTTGAGATACCAGACGGAAGCGGTCGTTTCGTTTTTAGGTCCGCCCTTTCCTTCCTCAACCATGCGGGCCAGATGATACTGGGCGTCGGGATTTCCCTGCTCGGCGGCTTTCAGAAACCATTTTTGGGCTTCACTGCCATCGATGGGAACCCCTTGGCCGCTGAGATAGCGGATGCCCAGATTGTATTGGGCAACGGCATTTCCCTGCCTGGCGGCTTTCAGATACCATCTGGCGGCTTCCTGATCGTCAGCTTCCCCGGTTTTGCCGCCGTCAAGCAGGAGCCCCAGATTGTACTGGGCATCCGGGTTTCCCTTTTCGGCCGCCTTTCGAAACCATTTTTTGGCTTCCTCATAATCAACCGGGACGCCCCTGCCCTTTTCATACATTACCCCCAGTATCAGCTGGGCATCGGAATCGCCCTGGGCCGCGGCTTTCAGAAACCATTTCAGAGCTTCCCGATAATTGGTGGCGGGGCCTTCGCCCTTGTAATACATGACGCCCATGTTGTATTGGGCAATGGCATTTCCCTGCTCGGCGGCTTTCTGGTACCACTTCATCGCCTCGCTGTAATCCACGGGAACGCCCTTGCCCTTGTCGTACATGACTCCCAACATCAATTGGGCATCGGAATCCCCCTGTTCGGCCGCTTGATAAAACCAATTCATGGGTCACCATACCTTATAGAGGTCGCACTATTATAAAGTATTGGCGGCATTTTTTCAAAAGAGATTTTCAGGCAATCGGCCACTCCCCCCGCTCCTCCAGAACGGCCCGAAAAACCGAAAGCGCCTCGTTGACCGCAGGCATGCCGGCGTAAGTCGAAAGCTGAAAGAAAATCTCGGCGAGTTTCCGGGGGTCGCATCCCACATTGAGGGCGCCGTTGATGTGAAGCTTGAGTTCATCCGTGGCCCTCAGGGCCGCAAGCATGGCACAGGCCGCCATCTGTCGTTCCGGCAGCGAAAGGACCTCACGGGAATACAAATTTCCGGTGATGTGCATGGAAAGATCGTTGGCCAGATCCCGGTCAAACGCCCTCCATGTCAGATACGGCGGGTCCATTCGAATGCCTTTACCGAAAAGTCTGGCGGCGGTTTCCCGGGTTCGTTTTTTCAATTCCTCGTTTTTTTCCATTTGTATGTCTCTGCAATGATTTGGTGAATATTCTGAATGTTATCAAAACTGGAGGCAAGAGATCAGGAACGGGAACGGGTTTTCATCGATTCGCGAATGAAAACCCGTTCCATTGCTATTGAAAAGAGAAAGGGTCTGAATGCGGCGTTATGCGGCGACCTTTAGGATCATCAACCCGAACACCATCCCGAAGATTCCCACCGTCTCGATGACACCCAGGGCGATGATGATGAGACCGAAGCCCTTGCCGCCGTTTTCGTTCAGGCACCGGATGCCGGCGCCGCCGATACGGCCCTGGAAGGTCGCGGAGAAAAGCTCGATCAGGCCGCAGCCCGCGCCCACTCCGAGAAGCAGTGCCATATTGGGGGTTTGGGAGAGATGTACGAACATGGCGTTCATGAGAATCATGGCGTAGAGGGTTTGGCTGATGGGCATCGCCAATATGATGACATACTGAAACGAGAGCTTTTTGCCCCCTTTTCCTTCACTTGCCCAGGCACCGGCGGCAGCTGTCGCCGCGGCTATGATGCCCAAACAACTTCCGATACCGCCGAGACACAAGACAATTCCTGGTGAAAATTTCATCAATGCTTCTAATAACATTCTTTACCCTCCTAACCATTATAATATTAAATGAATCGTGAAGTATTTCTCAGAAAGGATCGTACTCCCGGCCGGTCCATTCCATTCCGACATGATTTGAAAATTCCAAAAGATTCAACCGAACCCCGTGGGCGAAGACCGCCACCATCCCCAGGGCGATGTTCATCCCATGCGCGATAATCAGCACCACGGCCGCGAACACAAGGGGAAGCGGTTCGGCCAGTGCGTTGAAGCTGACAGCGAGAATGCCCGCCGCCAGACCCACCGCCCAGAGCCGAATATAGCTGATGATGTCCGATAAAAACGAGGCCCAGCTCAGAAGTACGGCGCCGAGGCCTTTCCCCACCGCCAGGGGAATGTTCCACGAGGGGGCGGTGAACAGGATCACCATGCAGAGGGAGATCCCGAACATCGGGAGCATCCAGGCCGGCGTGGCATCGCCCAGCACCAGATAGCAGATGAGGGCGTACATGGGCCAGGTGAAGCCAATCCAGCCCAGCTCGCCGAGAGCACTGAGCTTGAAGCCGATTTTTTTAGCCTTCCACAGATGTGCTATGCTGATGTGCACGGCGCCGAGGAGAAAACAGAGCCGCTGGAGGAAAAGTTGCCCCGAGGTCGCCATGGGATCGAAAGAGGTCATGTGAATCGCACTGGTGCCGAAGTAGGCATTGGTGAGAAGGCCGTAGACGACGCACCCAGCGAACAGGATGATAAAGAGGTTCAGAAACTGCTTCGGCACCCCTTTCGCGTTCAGTTTGGTGTATCCCACGACCAAAGCGAGCATCATTACAAAGCCGTAGCCGGCATCGGCAAAGATCATGGCGGTGAAGATCGTCAGGAAGGGCAGGAAATAGGGGGAGATGTCGTTTTCGCGATACCCGGGGGTGACACCCAGCACCTTGTAGAGAATTTCGATGGGTCGCCACCACCTGGGATTTTCCAGTTTGGTGGGCGGCATCTCATCGTCGGTGGGGTCCGAGAGTTCGAGCGCCACGTTGAGGGCGGCCTCCTCGAGCCGGCCCCGGAGGCCGTCGGCGTCGGCCACGGGCGCCCAGCCCTGGAGAACGAAAATGGTGGCCTCCTCCAGGGTGCCCATCTCCACTTCCGAAAAGCGTTTCTCCTTCAAAAGCGTTTCGAGGTGCGCATCGATGTCCGCTTTCCTTGCCACGATGGCGGAGAGGGCCTTTTGGGTCTCCTCCTCCATCTTGTCCAGGTGATCCCGGGCCACCTGAAGCTCCACTACATCCCGGGGCGGCTGCGCCACCTTCCGGGTTCCCTCGGTCGCAGGAATCGGATTTTTCGAAACCGCGACGGCATAGACGGTCCCGTCGACCCGGGTGATCACTTCCCGAACGTCCGCCTCGATGGCCTCATACGACTTTTCCTGGCAGACGAAGAACTCCACCGACAGCCCCGCCCGGCGGATCGCCTGGAGATCCTTGCTGCCCAGGGGGCCCCAGGGGGCGGCGAGCTCATATTCCCGTTCAACCTCGGCCCTTTCGGCATCGATCCGGGCCTGTTTCTCCATGAGCCGCCGGGCTTCACCGATGAGCCAGGGGGGAGAGCCGCTTGCGGGAACGGCTTCAGAGTCCGGATGAACGGTTTCCAGAAATTCGCTGATTTTTTTAGTACTGCTGATTCTTTTCAAGAGCTGGCCGGATACCTGGACGGTCTCGGGGTTCACCGGCTCCACGTGTACGACGCCCGCCTGGTGCAACACTTCGAGGATATTTTGACGCTCGACGGTGCGGCCGGCCAACAACACCTTCTTCATGGGGGCTATCATGCGCTCACCTCCTGCGCCGGCGCCGCCGTCTCGGATTTTGCCTTCGCGATCTTGGAACGGCCAACGGCGGCGGTCTCTTCCTCCGCCAGCTGGATTTTGATGATCCGGATATTTTCCTTGGCCCTGGGAATCATGACCTTCTCGAAGAGGTTCACCCGCTGGGTGATCTTTCTGAGTTCCAATTGAAGCAGAAGTTCCTGCTCCATAAGAATTTTCATCTTTTCCCGGAGTTCCAGAAGCTCCTTGACGAACACGAGCCCTTTGTCCACCCAGGGCGGAGTGGCGAACCGGCTGCAGGCTTTGATGTCAAATTGGATGCTCTCGAAAACCGGCAGGGCGATACCGGCCACGTTTTTCTGTCCCGAGCGCACTTCCCGGACACTCACCAGCCGGGTGATGGGACCGGGGGCGGGCTCGCTGAAGAGCGACACCCAACTGTCGATCATCTGGACCCGGCGGTTGATGCCCGCCCGGATCTTGTCGCGCTCCGAACGAGTTTTCAGAATCTCCATCTGAATCTGCTGCTTTTTAAGGACCAGGGTCGGCAGATAGCGCTCGAACGACCCCAGGGATCGCCGCTGCTTTAAAAGTTCCGGCCTTGTTTTCTTGATTTTTCCCGCCATGCCATCCCTATCTGTCTGAAAGGTGTTTCATTGGCTGCGTTTACGGCCGCCGTGTCATGATTCTTCCGGCCAGTGTTTTTCGCAGACCCAGTGTTCTTCGCAGAGACTGCTCCGAATCCCGGTTTCCCGGGGTTCGAAGTGATCGCCAAGGATCTGCCAGCACAGATCCAGGGCCTCAAAGAGGCTGATGTTGACCGAAAATTGCATGATGCGGGTTTCGAAGGCCTCGCCGTATTTCAAAAGTTTTTCATCCCACGAGGACATCTCGAAGCCCATGGCCCGTTTCTCCCGGCTCTCCCGGCACTTGGCGTAGAGCTGAATACAGCCGTCCATGATGGCCCGGTGGTCGTCCCGGCTCTTGCCGTTCACCTGTTGCTTCAACCGGGAAAGGGAGCCGAAGGGATCGATCCAGCCGCCCTTCAGGTAGAACTGGCCCTCGGTGATATACCCGGTATTGTCCGGCACCGGATGGGTGACGTCGTCGCCGGGCATGGTGGTGACGGCCATGGTGGTGACCGAGCCGCCGTTTTCAAACACCACCGCCTTTTCATACCGCTGGGCAAGCTGGGTGTAGAGGTCGCCTGGGTAGCCGCGGTTGCTGGGGATCTGCTCCATGGTGATGGCGATCTCCTTCAGGGCGTTCGAAAAGTTGGTCATGTCGGTGAGGAGCACCAGCACCTTTTTGCCCTTCACGGCGAAGCGTTCGGCCACGGTGAGGGCGATGTCCGGCGTGAGAAGACATTCCACCACCGGGTCTGAGGCCGTATGAACAAAGAGGATGGAACGCGACATGGCGCCGCCCTCCACCAGACGGTTTTTAAAATAAAGGTATTCGTCGTACTTCAGCCCCATGCCGCCGAGGATGATGACGTCCGCCTCGGCCTGGAGCGCGATTCGAGCCAGAAGCTCGTTGTAGGGCTCGCCGGGGATGGAGAAGATCGGAAGCTTCTGTCCCTCCACCAGGGTGTTGAAGACATCGATCATGGGAATGTTGGTGGCGATCATCTTGTCGGGGAGGAGCCGTATGGCCGGGTTCACCGCGGGGCCGCCCACTTCCACCAGGTTGTCCGCCAGGCCGCTTCTGCCGTCCCGGGGCTCGCCGCCGCCGGAGAAGATGCGGCCCAGCAGGTTGTCGGAAAAGCTGAAACGCATGGCCGATCCCAGAAAGGAGATCTTGTCCCGGGTGGAGATGCCGCGGGTGCCGGCAAAGACCTGGAGGGCCACCTCGTCTCCGGAGACCCGGATGACCTGTCCCAGGGATTTTCCCCAGCTCCCTTCGACGACCGCCAGCTCCTCGTATCCCACGTCCGATGCCTTCAGGGTGGCCACGTTGCCGGCGATGTTTTCGATTCGAGTGTAATATTTACGCATTGGCCGCCTCCCCATTTCCCAGAATCGACTTGATATGGTCCTCGGCTTCCGTCATGGATGGGCTTTGCCAGACCGAGAAGTTCCAGTTCTTGAACTGCTCCGTCAGATTGAAGAACAAGTCCCGGGCCTGATCCTTGTCTTTCAGGCCGAACTCGTGTCGCAACACGGAACAAACCAGCTCGAAAAGATATTTCTGCCGCTCCACCGGACAGGCCGCATCCACTTCGTCAAAGGAGTTCTGCTGCAGGTAGACGGCATCGAGAAATTCGGATTTCAGATAGACGGTGAAGTCCTCCGTGGAGGTTCCCTCTTCGCCCACCACCTGCATCATCTCGAAGATGCTTCTGCCTTTTTTGAGAAAGTCGCGGGCCCACTCGACCCTTTCCATCTCGATGATGCCGCTATACTTCGACCAGGATTCGAGGGGGTCGATGGCCGGAAACCGTCGTGCGTAGGAGCGGGCATAGGAGAGGCCCAAAAAGGCTCCCACCACTTTCAGGGTTCCCTGGGTCACCGGTTCCTCGAAGTTTCCGCCCGCGGGGCTGACCGCGCCGCTGATGGTAAGCGATGCCTCGCGTCCGTCGGGCAGCCGTATGATGCCGCCCCGCTCGTAGAACCGGGCGATGGAGCTCTCCAGGTAGGCCGGGAACGCCTCTTCGCCGGGGATCTCCTCCAGGCGGCCGCTCATTTCCCGGAGGGCCTGGGCCCATCGAGAGGTGGAATCTGCCAGGATCAGCACGTGCTGACCGTTCTGGCGGTAGTATTCGCCGAGGGTGACCGCCGTGTACACGGAGGATTCCCGGGCGGCCACCGGCATGCTGGACGTGTTGCAGATGATAATGGTGCGTTCCATGAGGGTTCTACCGGTTCTCGGGTCCTTCAGGTGGGGAAACTCACGCAGGGTCTCCACCACTTCACCGGCGCGCTCGCCGCAGGCCGCCACGATGACGATGTCCACATCCGCGTGGCGGCTCGTGATCTGCTGAAGCACCGTCTTTCCGGATCCGAAGGGGCCGGGGATGCAGTAGGTTCCGCCGCGCACCACCGGAAAGAAGGTATCGATGATTCGCTGTTTGGTGACCAGCGGTTCGGTGGGAAGCAGCCGCTCCTGGTAGACGCCCAGCGGAATACGCACCGGCCACCGGTTGATCATGGTCAGCGACCGGGTCTCGCCTTCCCGTTCGATCACGGCGATTTCCGTGTCGATGGTGTATTTGCCGGCGGGCGCAATGCTCTTGACCGTCCACTCTTCCATCAAGCCGAAGGGGGCCATGATGAAGTGATCGAAGATCCCCTCGGGAACCTTCCCGAGCTTTGCCGCGGCGCTCACCTTGTCGCCTGGCTGGGCAAGCGGGGTGAACTCCCACTCGACCGTCCGGTCCAGGGAGGGCAGATAGGTTCCCGGTTGCAGGAAAAACCCGGTTTTTTCGGCCAGCAGGGGCAGGGGATTCTGCAGACCGTCGTAGATCTGACCCAGCAGGCCGGGGCCGAGCTCGACGGACACCAGCTCGTCGGTGACCTCCACCTCGTCGCCGACCTTCAACCCCCGCGTGATCTCAAACACCTGCATATCCGCACGGTTTCCGCGGATACGGATGATTTCGGACATGAGTTTCACGCCGTCGGACCGGTGGCAGTAGGCGACCGCGTTTTGCCGGATCGCGCCCTCCACTTCGGCCGTAACCATGTTGCCATATACGGTGATGATGCGTCCACTCAGGCTCACAGCGCTGTGACCTCCTCCAGAATTTTCAGGCCCTCTTCCCGATTCAGCCGCACGTATCGAGAGAGAAGACCGAGTTTAAGAAAATATGCGACCAGTTCGTCGATGCCAAACGAGTAGTGTTTGACCCCGGCTTCGATAAATTGCATTCTTGCCTCGTCCAGAAGCCGTTCCCCGGCCATGGGATCGTCGGCGTCCCGCCATCCGGCGATGAGATCCTTGTGGTCCATGACATCGCTTCCCGGAAGATCCGCAGCGTGGGAACCGGCGGCTGGGAAATCGCCCTTGGCCGTCCCGAACACCCCCGCGTCTTCCGGTGCGACGGATGTCGCCATCTCAAGCCTTGCGGTGGCAAGCTGCCGTCTCAGGGAAATCTCGAAGTCCGCCCACCGGCCCAGGAGCGCCGAACCGATCTTCACGCTAGCCCCTTTCAGGAAAACCAGATGGGCCATCCACAGATCGGTGAACCATTCCTCCTCCCCCATTTCCCGGGGATCTTTGAGGAAGGCATCCACCACCGGTTGCGACAGGGAGCCGAAGGGGGAATCCATGCTGCCATTCCAGGAGTCGGCCAGGAATTTGTCCCTCACCGCCTGAAGAAGCTCGGCATCGAACTGAAAAATGCGGGCCACGGTGCTTGCTTCCTCGATAGGGTCTTGCTCAATGATTCCGAGAGTTTCCTCAATGGTGATCGGGGGCGTCTCCCCCAGGGGCGGCAGGACCGGAAGAAAGGATAACAGGTAGTAGAGCCGGGTCGCCATAACCTATTTCATGTCCTCGATTTTTTGATCGATCATCTTATCTAGCATTTTTTGCAGTTCGGGGGAAAGAAGAGACCGGAAGGCGTCGGTGAGGGAGTCGTCCGAGACCTCGATGACCTGACTTCCGGATTGGGAGGTGAGCGTGAAGCCCGCCTTTTTGAAGCCTTCCGTCAGCTTCACCTCGGCGCCGGCCTCCCTGAAAAGGCTTTCCACAACCACCTTGGCGAGGGGTTCCCCCACCACGGGGCCCAGGGAGAGCTCCCAGTTCTTGCCTGATTGGTTCGATTTGACCACCTCGATCAATGCGGTTTTCAGAGTATCTTCTACGGAGAGGGCTTTGGCCACCTTGTCCTTGAGCAGCCAGGCGGCGACCTGTTCGATTTGCTGCTTGATTTTCAGAATGAGATCCCGGGCCACCAGCTTCAGTTCCGCCTCGGAACGCTGGCGGCTGCGAGCGACCGCATCCTGCATCTCCTGTTGGGTCTTTTGGGCGGCCGATTCGGCCTCTTCGATGATCTTTGCCGCCTTGGATCTGGCATCGGACAGAATCGCTTCGCTTTCCTGTTTGGCAGCCTCGATCCCCTCTTCTCTCAATTGCTTCGCGAAAGCGGCCACATCGCTCGCCATGGTCACATCTCCTTTCTTCCTTGGGCCATCAAACCGGCGCCCATGAATTCGATCCCGGGTCAAACATCCGTTGCCCTCCCGGTTTACCCAACATCGACCGGCTATATTTGCATATGTATCCGGCAGTAATCAGTATGCCGGGGTTGTATCCGTTTTTGCGAAATTATTCTTGCCTGTAAAAGGCAAAAAAATACCTATCTCAGAGATAATAAGGGGTGTCAAGCTAAAAAGGGTAAGGGGAAAGGGGCTCAATGGATACGGCAGTTGCGAACCCTTTCTATTTTGTATTTTTTTATATAAAAGGATATATAAAAGCCAATGCGAGAGATGTGGAAAAGTTGATCCAGCAGCTTCGGGAAGAAAGAGCAATGGATTACCAATAAAGAGCTGCTTGTCCAGGGTGGAATCATTCTCGGTATCGTCATTCTTCTATAGATAGAGACTATGGCACTTTCATCACAAGAAAGGCTCCGCCGTTTTTATGAGCGGTTTCAGGGAAACGACCAGGTCCTGATCGCCATCAATGCGGACCCGGATGCCATTGCCAGCGCCATGGCGGTCAAACGACTTCTCTGGCGAAAGGTGACCGCGATTACCATTGCGCACGTGAATATCGTCAAACGTCCGGATAATCTGGCCATGATCCGACTTCTGGACGTTCCCCTCACCTACTGGAGCGCTCTGGACAAGTCGATTTTCACCCGGGTGGTGATGGTAGACTCCCAGCCGGATCACCATGAATCGTTTCAGGGCCTGATCCCGGATGTGATCATCGACCACCACCCGCCAACCAGCGTCCAGGCACCCTTTCAGGATATTCGACCCAATTACGGGTCGGTTTCGACCCTCATGACGGAGTATCTGAAGGCCGCTAAGATCAGACCTTCCGCCAGGCTGGCCACCGGACTCTATTATGGGATCAAAGCCGATACGAATAATTTTCAGCGTCAGGCGATTCCCGAGGATATCCGGGCGTTCCAGTACCTGTTCCGGTATGCCAACCCGCACTTGGCACGAAAAATCGAATATGCCGAAATTCGGATCGATTTTTTAAAATACTATCGCATCGCCATCGAAAACATGAAGTTTCGAAAACGCCGCGCCTTTGTCCATCTCGGGCAGGTGGTGAGCCCGGATGTATGTGTGCTGATCGCCGATTTTTTCATGCGGGTGAACCGAATCGAATACAGCATCGTTTCAGGCACCTGCGAGGGGCGACTGGTGATTATTTTTCGAAATGACGGGCTTCGCAAGAATGCCGGTACACTGGCCGCCCAAAGCTTCGGCAAATTCGGCCAGGCAGGGGGGCATAAGAGCATGGCCCGGGCGGAAATTCCCATCACGGGCCTGCCCGGGGAATTGAAAGTCGAGGATGAAAAAGCCCTTCAGAAATGGATTGTGCGCCAGGTGAACTTCGGGGGACGAAAAAAGAAATAGGAGCGCTCGATTTGAATCCTGAAAAAACCGGGGTGACCATTCTGGGGTCCGGCACCTGCGTCCCCTCCCTTGTTCGAAGCAGTGCCGCCGCCCTGGTGAAAACCGGAGAAAGCCGTGTTCTTCTGGATGTCGGAGCCGGCACCCTGCACCGGCTTCTTGAGGCCGGCCACCGCGTGTTTGACATTTCCCATATTCTTCTGACACATTTTCATCCGGATCACACCGGAGAGCTGGCCTCATTTCTGTTCTCCAACAAGTATCCGGATGTCTCCCGGCGTGAGAGACCGTTGACCCTTCTGGGGGGACCGGGAGTTTCGGATTTTTTCCGGAGGCTTTTGGATCTCTACGGAAACTGGGTTCAACTGCCTGGGGGTAAGTTCCAATTATTGGAGGCCGACCCGGAGAAAGCCGGAGAGAGGGATTTCGGCGACTTTTTTCTGTCCTGGGCGCCGGTAAACCACAACCCGGAGAGCCTTGCCTACCGGATTCGCGGCATCAGCGGAGAAACCATTGTCTATTCCGGGGATACGGACGCAAGTGAATCCCTCAAGAACCTTGCAATGGATGCCGACTTGCTGATATGTGAATCAGCTCTGCCGGATGCATTGAAGGTCCCGGGGCACCTTTCGCCATCGATGGCGGGGGAGATTGCCGCCGCCGCACGTGTCCGGAAACTGGTCCTGACGCATTTTTACCCCGAGTGTGACGGGGCGGATATGGTTGGAGAATGCCGGCGCACCTATGCCGGGCCGCTGGTTCTTGCCGAAGACCTGATGGAAATAGAATTATAAACCATGACTACGCTGCCGAAACCCAGTTCGCAAGATTTACGCTATTACCCGGTTTGTCTCGATATCCGCAACCGCACCTGCCTGGTGGTGGGCGGCGGGGAGGTCGGCACGCGGAAGGCCCGGGGGCTTCTTGCCGCCGGCGGGCGGGTGGCGGTGGTCAGCCCCGAACTCAGTTCCGAACTTCAGGCGCTGGTGCCGGAACACATCGAATGGCGACGGCGGCGCTATCGCCCGGAGGATCTGGACGGCGTGTTCATGGTTTTCGGTGCCACGGACGATGAAGCGCTCAACCAGCGCATATCCGGCGATGCGGCGATGCGAAACCTCCTGTGCAACATCGCGGACCGGCCGGGTATCTGCAATTTCATTCTTCCCTCGGTGGTTCGCCGGGGGGATCTTCTGATCGCCGTCTCCACATCCGGCAAGAGCCCGGCGTTTGCCAAAAAACTCCGGCAGGATCTGGAACGGCAGTTTGGGGAAGGATATGCGTTGTTTCTTCGTCTGATGGGAATTATTCGGGAACGGCTTTTGGGCGGCGGGCATGAACCGGAAGCCCATAAGCCCTTGTTTGAAGCGCTGATCGCGGGGGGACTGTCGGAGGCGATCTGTTCGGGGGACCGGGAGGGCGCCGACCGGCTTCTCAGGCAGGTTCTCGGCCCGGAATTTCAACTCGAACATCTTTTAGAGGCACTCTAAGGACCTGAAAAACCCATGCATATTCTACAGCTTATCACCATTTTCCTGTATCTGCTCAGCACGGCGGGCTATGTCGGCTATCTGTTTTTTCAGCAGAATTCCTGGGAAAAAGCCGGCTGCGGCCTGCTCTTGACGGGGTTTTTATGCCACACGGCCTTTATCATAGGCGGCAGTCTCACCACGGGGCTCTACCCGGGCAGAAATATGTACCAGACCCTGATATTGGCCGGGTGGGCATTTTCAGGGGTGTTTCTTTTCGTCCGGTTCAAGTTCAACCTTCGGGTGCTGGGGGTCTATGCGGCGCCGTTTGCGGCAGTCGTGATGATGATGGCTTCCCGGGTGCCGACCGATGTGTTTGCCGACAGCCGGTTTTTTAAAAGCTTCTGGGTATTTTTTCATGTCCTCGCCATGTTTCTCGGAAATGCCGCTTTTGCCCTGGCCTGCGGGGTGGGAATTCTCTATCTGATTCAGGAAAAAACGATCAAATCCAAAACCCAGGGATTTTTCTTTAAAAGACTGCCATCCCTGGAGCTTTTGGACTCGGTGGGCTACCGATGCATAGTGTCGGGATTCGTCTTTTTGACCATCGGACTTGCCGCCGGGTTTGTATACGCCAAAATCGCATGGGGTCGGTTCTGGAGCTGGGATCCCAAGGAAGTCTGGGCGGCGGTGGTCTGGCTGTTTTATGCCGCCCTGCTTCATGAACGGCTCACGGTCGGCTGGCGGGGGCGAAGGGCCGCCATCATGTCCATCATTGGGTTTGCGGTGGTCCTGTTTACTTTTCTGGGGGTGAACCTTTTTTTAAAGGGACACCATGGGGATTTTACCAGGTGGTAGTAACTACATGCAGAGCATTTTACTCATAGGCTTGAACCATAAGACCGCGCCGGTTGAAATCCGGGAATGCCTGGCTTTTTCCGGAGAGGAAGCAAGCGGCGCCGCGGCGGCGCTCAAGGAGAAGGACAGCATCGACGAGGTGGTGCTTTTTTCCACCTGCAATCGTGTCGAGGTCCTTTTGACGAGCTCCGATCCGGGCCGGGCGGCGGTCGAGGTCAAGACCTTTCTGGCCCATTTCAAGCAGGTCCCCGGGGAGCGGTTTGAAAAAGCCCTGTACGTTCATCAGGGAGAGGCGGCCGTTCGGCATGTATTTCGCGTGGCGGCCAGTCTGGATTCCCTGGTGCTGGGGGAGCCGCAGATTCTGGGGCAGATGAAGGCCTCCTATGCCGCTGCGGTAGACCTGAAGAGCACCGGGGTGGTGCTGAACCGCCTGCTTCACCGGGCGTTTTTTACGGCAAAACAGGTTCGCAGCGAAACGGGGATCGGCGATCATGCGGTGTCCATCAGCTATGCGGCCATCGAACTCGGGCGAAAAATCTTCGGGGAGCTTTCCGGGAAAAAGGTTCTGCTGGTGGGCGCCGGTGAAATGGCGGAACTGGCCATCGAACATCTGATACGAAACCGTTCCGGTGAACTTCTGGTGGCCAATCGGACCTTTGAACGGGGGATGAGTCTGGCGCAAAGATTCCGTGGCAAGGCCATCCGGTTTGAGGAAATACCGGAAGCGCTGGCCCAAGTGGATATCATTATCAGTTCCACGGGCTCTCCCGATTTCGTGATCGTCCCTTCCCATGTGAAGTCGGTGATGCGCAGCCGTCGAAACCGGCCCCTGTTTTTCATCGACATTGCGGTGCCCCGGGACATCGATCCGGCCATCAACCGGATCAGCAACGTCTATGTATATGATATCGACGACCTGAAGGGGGTTGTGGACGACAATATCCAGGACCGGAAACGGGAAGCGGTGAAGGCCGAGCGGCTGGTGGACGAGGCGGTGATCAAGTTCCGGCAGTGGATGGAAAACCAGGCCGTGGTGCCCACCATCGTGGCCCTCAGAAAGAAGATCGAGGACATTGTCGATTCGGAATTCGGGAAAACGATGCCGAATCTGGGAACGTTGTCAGATTCTCAGCAGGCGGCCATGGCCCGGATGAAAGCCGCGCTGATCAACAAAGTCTTGCATTATCCGACGATTTTTCTTAAGAACGGCGGCTGCCGTCCGGACAAAACGGCATCTGTGGGGACCATACGAAAATTGTTTCATCTGGATGAGGACGTATGACAAAGGGAGGTTCTTTGTGAGAAAGACTGCATTTCTTTTTCCCGGCCAGGGCTCTCAGGCCGTGGGCATGGGAAAGGATTTATACGATGAATTCGGTTATGTCAGGGAGATCTTCGATATGGCCGAAGAGACGGCCAAAATGAAGCTTTCGAAACTGTGTTTCGAGGGGCCCATGCCCGAATTGACCCTGACGGTGAACGTTCAACCCGCAGTGACTGCCGTGAATCTGGCGTTTCTGTCGATCCTGGAAAAAGAGGGCCGACGGGCGGATGTGCTGGCCGGTCACAGCCTCGGGGAATTCAGCGCCCTCAACGCCGCCGGAATCATCTCCCGGCACGACACCCTCCGGTTGGTGTCCCGCCGCGGAGAACTGATGCACCGGGAATCCACCAAATATGAGGGGGCCATGACGGCCCTGGTGGGACTTTCCATGGCCGAGGTGGAGGAGATTACCGCCGCGGCCGGATCCGAAGGCCCCGTATCCGTGGCGAATCACAACACCGAGAAACAGATTGTGATCACCGGCGCTCCCGCACCGGTGGACAAGGCGGCGGCACTGGCGGCTGAAAAAGGCGCCCGGGCGATTCGGCTCAAAGTCAGCGGTGCGTGGCACTCGGTTCTGATAAAAGGTGCGGAGGAAGAGTTCAAAGCCTTTCTCGACACCATTTCTTTCAACGCTCCCACAAGTCCGGTGATTCACAATGTCACGGCGGATATATGCCCCGATCCCGGCCAGATCAAGGATATCATGGCCCGCCAGCTCTGCTCCCCGGTGCGCTGGTACGAATCGGTTGAAAAGATGATGGCGCAGGGGGTGGAGGCATTTGTGGAAGTGGGGCCCGGCAAGGTCCTTGCGGGGATGATGAAAAAGACCCTGCCGGCGGAATCGCCGGCCACCGTCTACAATGTGAACAGCCTGAAAACGTTGGAAGAGTACCTGAATGCAACGGCGTAGAAAAAGGCGTGAACGTTCATCTTTTATCTAGTTGTTTACATCCAATGTATCGTGTGATATTCAATTAGATCTCGGCTAAAACGACCATGAGTAAAAAGCAAAGCTGTGGAGGTTGGGGATGAAGAAAAAAGACCTCGATTTTTTTAAAGAATATCTTTCGGACCGGCTTGAAGAGTTGCTTCACCAGGCTGATGATACTGTCTCGGACATGACCGACACCAATGACAACTTTCCGGATCCGACCGATCGGGCGTCTTTGGAAGCGGACCGCAACTTCATGCTCCGAATTCGGGATCGAGAGCATAAACTCATCAAAAAAATCCGAAGCGCGCTGGATCGGATTGAAAACGGCACCTTCGGAATCTGTGAATCCTGTGGCGAGGATATTTCCATTCAGCGGCTCAAAGCCAGGCCCGTTACCACCCAATGCATCGACTGCAAGACCAAGGAAGAAGCGTTGGAAAAAGCCCTCGGCATCTGATCAGCATGTGAATATAGATCTTCACATTCACACCAACGCATCGGACGGCAGTTATTCTCCATCTGAAATTCTTGCTTTCGCCCGGGCGCGCAGCCTCGGTGCCATTTCCATTACGGACCACGATACCATCGACGGCGTGAAGGACTATCTGGAGGGCCATGCCGATTCCGATGTCCGTTTTCTCACGGGTGTCGAAATCACCGTCCAGCCACCGCCGGCCTTCGATATTTCCGACAGCCTGCATCTTTTGGGCTACGGCATTCGTGTCGACGACCCGGAGCTTAACCAGCTTCTGGAAAGGCTGCAGAAGGCTCGGGAGGAGAGGACTCCCCTTATTATCAATCGTCTTGGGCAGCTCGGCATGGAGCTGACTTTCGAGGAGCTTGTTTCGGCCTTTCCGGGGCCGCAGCTGGGACGGCCGCATATTGCCCAGTTGATGATCCGGAAAGGGTATGCGGCTTCCATCGATGATGCCTTCGACCGGTACCTGGGAAACGGAAAGCCCGGCTATGTGGAAAAGGCTCGAATATCCTACCATCAAGCCGTTCGGGCCATTCACCATGCCGGGGGAGTGGCGGTACTGGCCCATCCCGGCTTGTACGACCTGGCGGATGAGCTGCTGGAAAATCTTGTCCGGTGGTTGAAAGAAAACGGACTTCAGGGGATTGAAATTTATTACCCGGAGCATTCGGAGACCCACACCGCTTTCTATGAACGACTGGCGGATAAATATTCCCTGCTGGTCACGGGCGGGACCGATTTTCACGGTGCCGCCACCCCGGGGATTGAAATCGGTGAGGGGCGTGGAAATTTTCACGTGCCCTATGTGCTGTACGAAAAAATACTTCAGACACTGCAGGCAAATCGACATGGATGAATCGCAACACAGAGAGCTCGAGGACAAGATCGGCTATCGGTTCCAAAATGTCGACCTGATGACCCAGGCCTTTCATCATCGCTCCTATGTCAACGAGATGCAGGAAGAAGATATTCAGGACAATGAATGTCTGGAATTTCTGGGGGATGCCGTACTGAATCTCGTTATCGGGCATCTGCTGATGCAGCGGTATCCGGATCTTAAAGAGGGGGATCTGTCGAGAATGCGGGCGGCGCTTGTGAACGAAGCCGATCTGGCGGATATCGCCAGGCGGATCGATCTGGGATCCTTTCTTCAACTGGGCAAGGGAGAGGTGCAGTCAAATGGCCATGACAAGGATTCGATTCTGGCTGATGCCTTTGAAGCCCTGATGGCGGCGGTTTATCTGGACGGCGGGTTTCAGACGGCCTTTCAGCTGATCGGCACCCATTTTCTGGAAAAGATTGAAGCGGTGAAAGCGCCCTCGGACCAGAGGGACTACAAGAGCCGGCTTCAGGAACTGGTACAAAGCACCCGTCATGTGACCCCCCGATATCGCCTGGTGGATGCCGTCGGCCCGGACCATGATAAAACCTTCATCACCCGGATTTCCATGGACCAGTTCCAGGTGGAGGGGGAAGGCAAAAGCAAAAAGGCGGCGGAACAGGATGCGGCGAGGAAAGCCCTGGACATGCTTGAAGGCGACTGAGAGAGATCCAAGGACAGCCACGGAGATCAGATCCATGGTCGGGTCCGTGGATAGGGCCTGCAAACCCCTGATTGTTCCGGTGTTCATTCCCCACGGCGGTTGTCCCCACCGATGTGCCTTCTGCAACCAGTCGCTGATCACGGGCGCCTCCTCCGCGGATGTTCATCCATCGAATATTCACCATCGGATTCAATCCTTTCTGGACGGTTGCCGAACGTCCCGCAGGCCCTCACAGATTGCTTTTTTCGGCGGAAATTTTCTGGGGCTTTCACCCGACAGGATCGTCTCTTTTCTTTCGGTCGCCGGCCGGTTTGTCACTGAAAAAAAAATAGACGGCATCCGGTTTTCCACCCGTCCCGATACGATCGATTCAGAACGACTGGCCCTTCTGTCCGGGTTTCCGGTGGAGACCGTGGAGATCGGCGCCCAGAGCATGATGGACCCTGTTCTTGAGATGGCGGGGCGCGGCCATGGCGCCGCCGACACCGTCCGGGCGGCGGGGCTTGTCAGGGAAAAGGGTTTTGAACTCGGTCTTCAGATCATGGTGGGACTCCCGGGGGATGACGAGGAAGCGTGCATGGAAACGGCCCGGCGGGCTGCGGAGCTTTCCCCCGATTTTGTCCGTATCTATCCCACGGTCGTGGTGGCCGGAAGCCGTCTGGCCGACTGGTACCGGGACGGCACATATCACCCCTGGAGCCTGGAACGGGCGGTGTCCCTGGTTTCGCGCTTGCTGGTCTTTTTTCAAAGGAAAAAAATAAAGGTCATTCGGATGGGACTCCAGGCCACGGAGGATCTTCAGGCAGGCGATACCATTCTGGCGGGACCATATCATCCGGCCTTCGGGCATCTGGTTTACTCCCATATATTCATGGAACAGGCGATGGGCCTGCTGATGTGTCGGATGGGAGAAAAAGACGGAAAGTGCCTTCCGGAGGTAGTACTTCGGGTCCATCCAAGGGCCGAATCCCGATTAAGGGGATTGAAAAACGAAAACATCCGCAGGCTAAAAGAGCGTTTTGGGATAGAGAGGCTTGCCGTTCAAGGGGATGAAAGCCTTGCTGAAGATGACATTGAGTTGATTTGAGGTCAGAGA
>JBECKW010000149.1:0-36656 GCA_040235505.1 Desulfobacterales bacterium | reverse complement strand
GAAGGTCTCGGGCGCGTCCGCGAGTTCTTTCTCGGTGGCAAGGACCGGCAGAATGGCCGCGTGCGGGCAGACAAAAGCACACTGGTTGCACTGGATGCAGTTATCGATGATCCATTCCGGTACGTTGATGGCCACCCCGCGCTTTTCATACTTGGCCGTATCCACCGGAAAGACCCCGTCGACGGAGAAAGCGCTCACCGGCAGCTTGTCGCCCTGCTGGGCCAGGACCGGCCGGATGACCTTGGCGACAAAGTCGGGCTCGGCAGCGGCTTCGCCGGCCTCCGCCACGGCATTTTTCCAGGAAGCCGGGTAGGTGATTTCGTTGAGGGCCGCAAGGGTCTGGTCCACGGCATCGATGTTCATCCGGACCACCTTTTCGCCCTTTTTCCCGTAGACTTTCTCGATCTCCTTCTTCAGGAGCGAGATGGCCTCTTCAAAGGGCAGCACCCCGGAAAGTTTGAAAAAGGCCGTCTGCATGATCATGTTGATGCGGTTTCCCAGTCCCACGCTTTCGGCGATTTTCACGGCGTCCAGACTGAAAAATTTAAGGTTCTTCTCGGCAATGGTCTGGCGCATCCGGGCCGGAATGTGGGTTTCCATGTCCTCTGCGCTCCAGGGGGAGTTCAACAGAAATGTGCCGCCCTCCCGGATGCCTTCCAGGATGTCGTAAAGCTCCACGTAGTTGGCCTTGTGGCAGGCAACGAAATCGGCGGTGTTCACGAGATAGGTGGACTGGATCGGGCGGCTTCCGAACCGAAGATGCGAAACGGTAATCCCACCGGATTTTTTGGAGTCGTAGGAAAAATATCCCTGGGCGTACATGTCGGTGTTGTCGCCGATGATCTTGATGGCGCTCTTGTTGGCGCCGACGGTGCCGTCGGAGCCAAGGCCCCAGAATTTGCACTGGACGGTGCCCTCGGGGGCCGTGTCGACACCCTCCGCAACCGGCAGGGAGGTGCCCGTGACATCGTCGATGATGCCCACCGTAAAATGATTTTTCGGCGTTTGCGAGGCCATGTTGTCGAAAACTGCCAGAACCATGGCCGGTGTGAATTCCTTGGACCCGAGGCCGTAACGGCCGCCGAGAATTTTTGCCTGCCTGCCCGCCTCGGCAAACGCAGTGATCGTATCCAGGTACAAGGGGTCGGCCAGGGCGCCGGGCTCCTTGGTGCGGTCCAGTACGGAGACGCATTTGGCGGAGGCCGGGATGGCGGAGAGAAAATCGGCCGCCGAAAAGGGACGGAAGAGCCGTACCTTGACGAGCCCCACCTTTTTCCCCTTTGCCGTGAGAGAAGCCACCACCTCTTCGACGGCTTCGCACGATGAGCCCATGGCGATAATGACATGCTCGGCGTCGGGGGCGCCCGTATAGTCAAAGAGGTTATAATAACGCCCGGTCAGGTCCCCCACCTTTTTCAGGTAGGTTTTCACGATGCCGGGTATTTTCACATAATAGGGGTTGGTGGTTTCCCGGCCCTGGAAATAGATGTCCGGATTCTGGGCGGTGCCCCGGAGATCGGGGTGTTCGGGGTTCATGGCGCGTTTCCGGAAGGCCTTGACGGCGTCCATGTTCACCAGGGCTGCCATATCGCTGTAGTCGATGAGTTCGATTTTCTGAATTTCATGGGACGTGCGGAACCCGTCGAAAAAATGCACAAAGGGGACCCGGCCCTCGATGGCGGAAAGATGCGCCACCAGGCCCAGGTCCATCACTTCCTGCACCGACCCGGAACTCAACATGGAAAAACCCGTCTGACGGCACGCCATGACGTCCTGGTGGTCGCCGAAGATGGACAGGGCATGGGCGGCAATGGCTCTTGCGCTCACATGAAAGACCGCCGGCAGGAGTTCACCGGCGATTTTATACATATTGGGGATCATCAGCAGGAGTCCCTGGGAGGCGGTGAAGGTGGTGGTGAGGGCGCCTGCCGCCAACGCGCCGTGCACCGCACCGGCGGCTCCGGCCTCGGACTGGAGCTGGCGGACCAGAAGCTGCTGACCGAAGATGTTTTTCCGCCCCTGGGCGGACCACTCGTCGGCGATTTCTCCCATGGGGGTGGAGGGCGTGATGGGATAGATGGCGGCCACATCGCTCATCGCATAGGCCACGTGGGCCGCGGCGGTGTTGCCGTCAACGGTTTTCATTGTTTTAGCCATTTGGTGTCTCCTTTTTCCTTTTGCGCGAAAGCTTTTCCCGGCGGTCGTCGGTGCGGCAGATTCAGGTGCCGCCGGTACCGGATGATGTCCGGTTACGATAACAGTGATTCAAAAAAGTCATTGCCCTTGTCATCCACGATGATAAAGGCCGGAAAATCTTTGACGGTAATCTTGAAAATGGCCTCCATACCCAGCTCCGGGTAGGCCACGGTCTCAATCCGGGTGATGCATTCCTTGCCCAGGCGGGCGGCAGGTCCGCCGATGGAACCGAGATAGAATCCGCCGAAGGTTTTACAGGCGTCGGTGACCTGACGGCTTCGATTGCCCTTGGCGAGCATCACCATGCTGGCGCCGTGCTTTTGAAATATCGGCACATAGGGGTCCATCCGGCCTGCGGTGGTGGGCCCGAAGGAACCGGAAGCATGTCCGGGCGGCGTTTTAGCGGGGCCTGCGTAATAGATGATATGATTTTTAACGTAATCGGGCAGACCTTCTCCGCCGTCGAGCTTCTCCTTGAGCTTGGCGTGGGCGATGTCCCGGGCCACGATGATCTCGCCGGTCAGAAGCAGACGGGTGGCCACCGGATATTTCGTGAGTTCGGACCGGATTTCGTCCATGGGGCGGGCGAGATCGATGTGAACGGCCGGGGCGCCTTCCATCTCGACTTCCGGAAGGTAGTTCGCCGGATTCGTTTCCAGTTTTTCCAGGAAGATGCCCTCCCGGGTGATTTTTGCCTTGATGTTTCGGTCCGCGTTGCAGCTTATGCCCACACCGATGGGGCATGATGCGCCGTGACGGGGCAGCCGGATGACCCGTACATCGAGGCAGAAATATTTTCCGCCGAACTGGGCGCCGATGCCAAGTTCACGGCTTATCTCCAGCACCTCGTTCTCCAGTTCTACGTCCCGGAAAGCATGCCCGTAAGCGTTGCCTTCCCTGGGGAGTGTATCCAGGTAGCCTGCCGAGGCGAGCTTGACGGTTTTGAGGTTCACCTCGGCGGAGGTGCCGCCCACCACGAAGGCCAGATGATACGGGGGGCATGCGGCGGTGCCGAGGGACTTCATTTTTTCCTTCATGAATTTTTTCAGGGTGCTCGGGGTCAGAATGGCCTTGGTTTCCTGGTAAAGATAGGTCTTGTTGGCCGATCCTCCCCCCTTTGCCATAAATAGAAAGGAATAGCTCTCGCCGTCCACGGCCTGGAGATCGATCTGGGCCGGAAGGTTGCACCCGGTGTTTTTTTCCTCAAACATGGAAAGGGGCGCATTCTGACTGTAACGCAGATTGTTTTTCGTGTAGGCGTTATAGACACCCCGGGACAGGGCGGCTTCGTCGCCACCGCCGGTCCAGATCTGCTGGCCTTTTTTGCCCATGATAATGGCCGTGCCCGTGTCCTGGCACATGGGGAATATGCCCCCGGCGGATATGACGGCGTTTTTGAGCAACTCCAGGGCCACGTACCGGTCGTTGTCCGAGCTTTCCGGGTCGGACAGGATATTTTGAACCTGTTTCAGGTGGCCGGGACGGAGCCGGTGGGAGACGTCTTTGAAGGCGGCTTCCGCGAGCATCGTCAGTCCCTCCGGCTCGACCTGCAGTATCTGCCGGTCATTCCAGGAAACGGTGGAAACATGGTTTTTTGTCAGCAGTCGATATTCGGTTGTGTCCTCGTTTAGCGGGAACATGGATTGGTAATGAAATTCGGTCACTCGAAAAATCCTCCGGACGATAAAGTAACAACAATGCCAAATAATACCATCTTAATTCTTGCAAAATATTTAGAATATATTTAGGTCAAGTTCAATGTCAAGCAAATTTAAATTGTGAACTTATTACCATCTTCCTACCCAAGAAAGGATACCTGAATGGATTGCAGCAGAGACAGAAATCTTGGTAATTGCAATTGCAGCTACGAACCGTGTTCCAGGAAAGGCGCGTGCTGCGAATGCCTCCGATATCATCTGAAGGCCAGAGAACTCCCCGGCTGCTGTTTTCCCGCCGATGCCGAACGGACTTTCGACAGGTCTTTCGAACATTTCGCGCGTCTGGTGACCGGAAACAGGATCTAATATATTCTTTTTATCGATTTTCCTGCCCGGTCGAATGAAAAAATACTAAATATTTTTCGATAACATTCCGATAACGGAAAAAGGTCGTTCAGAATTAAATCGGAATCGGTCATAGGAGGGGTGGAGCAAAATCGATTTTATTCAGGAAAGGCCGTAATTCTCAGCAACAGCTGTCGGGTAATCAGAATTGATCACGGTGGGGAGTAAGCGCGATGCTGGAATCCGGAAAAGTATCCATTGAACAGCTCATTGAGATTGTAAAAAACGGCGGTTCGGTTCGAACCGGGATCGATGTGTTCAACGACCGCGGCGTGTTGCTGCTGGAAAAGGATGTGCGGGTAGAGGGTGTCAAACCACTTGAAGTGATTAAAAACGCCGGAATAACGCATGTACCCGTCAATACCCTTGCCAGTGGCGGGCTTTGGGACAAGAATGGAACCCGGCTTCTGTTTTCTGAAAAAAAGGTATCGAGCCCGGCTGCCTCTTCGGAGGCGGATTCCGAGTCCGTTGAAAAGCGAATTGCCCAGATCAACGAAATCAAGCGGCTGGCAGGCGAAAAACATGCACAGGCCAAAGACTGCATCCGACAGATCGTCGAAGAGATAAAAAAAAGCGGCGGTGAATTTGACTACCAGGCGGTCGAGGACGTGGTGACGGACCTGCTGTCGTTCCTCGAGGAGACCGAAAACGGTTTTTCCTACCTGACGCATGAAATCTCCTCATACGATGAGTACCTGTACAATCACTCCATCAATGTCTGTACGGTTGGAGCGGCGGCAATGCAAAAATTCAACCGCTCCTTCAGCGATGCGGTCAATTTCTTTTTGAACGGAATGTCATTTGAAGTGCTGAAGAATAAGGATGAATCTCCGGAAGAAGTATTTGTACTGTTTAATAAAGAAGAGATTCGAAACATCGCCATCGGATTCTTTCTGCATGATGTTGGGAAGGTCACCATCCCGGACAAGGTGATGAACAAAACCGGACCTTTGAGCAGAGAAGAATACGATCTCGCGAGGCGCCACTCCTTTGACAAAGGCGAGGAAATCCTGGAGAAAAGCGGGATTCAGGATACCCATATCAGAAATATTGTCCGATATCATCATTGCAAGCTGTATATGGGGGAGACCAACTGCTACCCCGAGGATTTTCCCCCGGCTCAGGTGCCCCCCTATGTGAAAATCTGCAAGATGGCGGACATTTATGACGCCATGACCTCCAAGCGCTGTTATAATGAAGCACTGAATCCAATTTCTGTCGTCACCGAATTATTCCGGAAATATGCCAACAAAAACAGATTGCTGCAGTTTATCGTAGATTCCTTTGTAAGGACAGTCGGCATTTATCCGGTGGGCAGCATTGTTACGCTGCGAAACGGACAAAAAGTATGCGTTATCGACAGCAAGGGGCCCATCGTGGTGCCTTTTACAAGCAAAAAGGGCACCCCCTTCAGTTTCATAAAAGCCCCCCTGAATATCGGAGAAGCGGAAAAACAGGACCCCGAATTCGGTATTGACCGCCGTGCGACGCTCGCCTCCTCGGCGGAAGAGTACCGGAACCTGCCGAAGCAGCTGCAGCCTTCTTCCCCGGGCAACTCCCCCGGGTAGCAGCCCGACGAAGTCGGACGCTGGGATGCTGGGATGCCGGGCGGCTGGGCGGCGGCACTGGCGACGGGATCTTCTATGGGACGGCTTTATTCCGATTTGCTTCCGGGCAGAATTTTTTCAAGTATCGTGACGGGAAGTTTCAGAGTCCTGAGCATGATCCCCATGACTTCACCGCCGACGGCGGTGGGGCTCAGAAGGGTCAAGTGCGGGTCGTCCCAGCCGCCTCTCACCTTTACCGGGTATACGACCAGCCCCTTATCGAGGACATCGTTTACCACCGGTATCTTGTCGACCACCGAGTCAACGGTTGGAAGAGGTGCCACCACGATGGTGAGCTGGTGCTCTTTTTTGACAATGTTTTCGTCGCCTTCGAAAAAGATCTTCATGGCGGGGCTGTCAATGACGCCCTTTTCCAATTCGAATGTGCCGGATTTGAATTTCCCGGAAAATTTGCAGGTACTGTATGGAAAGCCTTCCTTCTCAAGGTCCGGAAACTGACCCGTTAAAATTTTTGAGATATTCAGCATGGAAAAAAGCTTGCCCAGCAGGGTGGCCCGGTAGATTCTCCCGTCCTTTGCCGTCAGGGAGGCGTTACCCTCGATCGCTTCCAACAGGCTCCCGCTTTCGTCCCACTGGAATGAAAGATCTCCGGTGAGATCAAAATTGCCGTCAATCAACATCTTCCCTTTTTGCAGACAGGAGATGGTGGGGGCCAGCGGCTTCCCTGTGGCTGTCGGTTTGAAAGAAAAAAGAAGACGATCCGGTGTAAGGGTAAGCGTTCCCGGAAAGGAGATGCCGCAGGCGTTGGCCTGCTCGACTACGATATCGGTCCGGCCTTCGGCCATCTTCAACCGGGCTTCAAACGGAGCGAACGTCAAAGGGGGATCAAGGGTGAGATGGCCGCATGTAAACCGGATGTCGCCGGTCAAAAAGGAGGTGACGGAGGAATCCTTGAAAGTCTTGGCGCCAATCAGGGATTTTACTTCCGGCAGATCGAGCGTTTCGGTGGAAAGGCTCATATCCAGCAGGAGACTATGGCCGGTTCGAGAAATTTTTCCAGAGGAAAGAAAGTCCTTTTTCTTCCACGTGAAGCGGCTGTCGGCGATATTGACGGCGTCGCCGCTTCCCACCAATATTGCCCGGGTGATTTCGAGCGGCCATCCAATCGTCGAAAAGTCGATCCCATCGGCTTCGATACGGCCGGTTATGCTATCCATATAAGGCGGCGTCATATCCAGGTGGACATCTGCATTCCCGTGAATCGATCCCTTCAGCCATTTGTTTTCCGCCAGGATTTTCGAAGCGGTCTCGTGGTCCAGGTTGCCGGAAAAACTTACGGCAAGGCTCTTTTTATTCCGGGTCAGGGATATTTCAGCGGTGGCGGCGCCGTCACGGATGACCAGGCGGCCGATTGTAAATGCGCTTGCCGTGCTGTCGATGTCGAAGGAAAGCGAAGGACCGCCGGGGGAGACGGCCTCACCCGAAAGGTTCAGCCCCTCGGTTTCATACCATTTCAGGGAAAGCGGGCTGATCTGGATGGGGGTTTTCCACCTGAAAATATCCGGTATACCAGTTCGGCCATAGATCCACTTGCTGATATCCGGGCCCAGGCTGCCTTCAATCCGGGCATTGAGAACCCGGGAGGGGTGAGTCAAATAGCCTTCCAGCGATCCTGTAACCAAAAGACGGCTGCCCAGGATCGAAAGGTCCGCGTCGCTGACATCGATTTTTTCCTGGGTGGCGGCGAAGCTGCCGCCATAAACCGTCAACGCTTCCGGAAAAAGAGGAGTGCAGACAGTGGCTTTTTCCGTTACGGACCCGTCGGCCTGAAATTGCCATTCCTGCGGATTCAGAACCGGCCCGCTGAACTGAAGGTGGGCCACATGAAGCAAACCGCTGTCGGCGGGGTCGGTCCCGGCCTCCCGGCATGCGGTCAGGACACCCCCAAGCCAGGATGAAAGCTCACGGACATCGACATCCGCCTGGGCCGATGAAATATTTAAACGGGGGCTTTCTTCCCATGAAATTCCGGCGGTGAGACCGGTGATCCGAGAACCGCCGATGCTTCCCTGAATATCCTGAACCCGCAGGCCTTTGCCCTGATAGAAGAATCTTCCGCCCGAAAGCGTGATGGGGTAAGGAATGCGCTGGTAGGCGGCGGAAAGATCGAATTTCGATACGTCCACGGTGACCTGAAAGGGCTCGTCCATGCTGTCCAGGACCATCGATCCGTTTGCGGAACCCTCGGCGGATGTGATGGCCGCCATTTCTTCCGCCAGCAAGGTGTTTTTTGTCAGCCGCCCCAGAAGGGGCGGAAGTTCGGCCAGGTCCGCCTGTACGTCACAGGCCACACGGAAGGGTTTCGGACCGTGCCCTTCCAACCCCAGGGTGAAGCTGCCGCCTGTGCCTGTGGAGTTTCCGAGCCGAGTCCGGACATCGGTAGCGTGCAGGACTCCGTCCGAGACGGTGACTTTCCCCGAGGATTCGGTGAGATGGAGCTCTTCGTGCGGAACGTCGATAGCGGCGTGATCGAGAAGCCCCTGAAGGTGAAAACAGGACACTCTCCGTAATTCGTCCAGGCTTCGGGCCTCCTGTCCCATGGTGATGCCGGAGATGTCGCCTGAGCGAAGCACATCGCAAATATTCTGTGCCGTCTTATGTTGACCCGCAAAAAACAGGGCGGCCGCTCTCGTGGAGGCGATGTCCAGCTTATCGGCGTTTATCCGCCACCCTGCCGACGGCGAATCGGTATTCAGATGGAATTCCCCCGTCAGGCGAAGCCCCGGATCGTCGAGGTCAAGTTCGGAAATCGAGGCATGGACACCGGTCTTGTCGATCCGCATTTCTCCGGTCACTTTTTTCCCCTGCAAGTGGATGCTTGAGGTCTTTTTCCGGAGCGTGATATCCGGGTTCAGCGTGGTGACGCCGAATCGCCATGTTTTGAAATCATCGGTTTCCCAGGAGACGTCCGCATCGAGGGACGCGGCGTCCAGGTGGATGGCGGCGGTGGGAAAAAGATATTCCCAGGCAGCTGCCGGTGTAAACTTATCCGCCGTCAACCGGCCGGAAATGTGATGCGTTATGACATTCGTATCAAGAACCAGGGTGCTTTTTTCCCACAATCCGGTCCGGTCGCTTAGTTTAAGGGACATGACAGGACGCTGCCAATATAGTTCGGCATTGATATCCTTCAATAAAAAAAACGGTTTTCCGGCCCGGGTCAGGGTCAGGGTCGCATTTTCGATATCCAGGATGAATTTGTTCTGCCTGACCGGCGCGAGCATGCCCATCCCTGCCTCCAGGTTCTGTCGGGCGGTTCCCAGGATGGTCGTCAGCGAGGGCGGGGACGTCTGCTTTGGAATCTGTGCCGAAGCCTCCACGCCTTTGATCGAAATTTTCGAAATATTGAATCTGCCCCGCAAAAGCGAGAGGAGATGCGGGACGGCGGATACCTCTTCAATGGCCCCGGAATATCTTTCTCCGTTTTTCAGATGGACATCATGCAGGTGGATACAGGGCCATGGAAAAAGCGTCAGGGTTTCTTTTTCGTAAGCAATGGTTCCGCCGGTTTGCCGTGTCAGGAAAGCACGGGTTTTTTCCTGAACCACGGGGAGCTGAAACAGGGTGGGAAGGAGAAGGACGAAAGCCACAGCCAGGACGATGAACGTCGTGAGAATCAGCAGCGCCTTTCGTCGTTTCGGTCTGGTATTTTTCAATTATGTCCTCAAATGGGCGGTTCGGCGAATTTGGCGTCCATATCGGTTCGTTGCGGTTGCGCTTTACAGGTAAGGGAGACAATAGAGAAACTGCGGGCATGTGTCAATTCCCCGGGGGTTCGATTTGTTTATTCTTAACATTCTTTAATCATTGGGCAATACATAATGACTGGAAAAAGAACTTTTGTAAAAATCTTTCGGCCCCGTGCTCCGGTTGTGATATAATAGCGGTGTTTACATTGGATTTTCAGCAGTACCCGATCGAAAAGGAGACAAGATGATCGTCGGTATCCCCAGAGAAAGTGTTCCCGGCGAACGCCGGGTGTCCCTGGTGCCGGCCCTGGTGCCGGCCCTGGTGAAGGCCGGTCATGAGGTTCTCGTTGAGGCCGGTGCCGGGGGTGGGGCCGGATATCCGGACGGGGAGTATGCGGACCGGGGCGCGCGCATAATTGAGGAGCGACCGGTGCTGTTTTCCGGGGTCGATGTGCTTTTCATGGTGCATGGACCCTCTGCGGGTGGTGGGACGGAGGCGAAAGGCCATGAAATGATTCGACCGGAGCAGGTGTTGATTGGGTTCATGGGGGCGCTCGATGACCCGCAAGGCGCCGCAACCCTTGCCAGGACGGGTGTGACCGCCTTTGCCCTGGAACTGGTGCCTCGCATCACCCGGGCCCAGAGCATGGATGCGCTTTCTTCCATGGCCAATCTGGCGGGCTATAAGAGCGTACTCCTGGGAGCAAACCATCTGCCCAAGATCTTTCCCATGATGATTACCGCCGCAGGTTCCATGTCCCCTTCCCGGGTGTTTGTGGTGGGGGCCGGTGTAGCGGGTCTTCAGGCCTGTGCCACCGCCAAGCGGCTGGGGGCTATCGTGTCCGCCTATGACGTCAGGCCCGTGGTCAAGGAACAGGTGGAAAGCGTCGGCGCAAAGTTCGTGACCTTCGACCTGGATACCGCCGGCAGCGAAGATTCGGGGGGATATGCCCGCGACCGGGGAGAGGAATTTTACCGGCGTCAGCAGGAGGAAATGTCTCGGGTGGTCTCCCAGAATGACGTGGTTATCACCACGGCGGCCGTGCCCGGCCGCAAAGCGCCGGTTCTTATTACCGAAAATATGGTGAAGGGGATGATGCCGGGATCGGTGATTGTGGATGTGGCGGCGGAGCGGGGCGGAAACTGTGAGTTGACACTGCCCGGTGAAACCGTTGTGAAGCACGGGGTGACGATCCTGGGGCCGGTAAACCTGCCGGCCACACTGCCATATCACGCCAGCCAGATGCTCGCAAAAAACATCGCCACCCTGTTTGCGCATCTGACCGGTTCCGAAGGACGGATCGACATGGACTCGCAGGACGAAATCTTCAAGGGGACCCTGCTATGTGCCGGAGGGGAAGTGGTGCATCCCCGGGTGAAGGAGATGATAACTTTCGATAAATGATCCGCAGATTTTTGCAGATGAACTGACAAAAAACAGAAAGTAACAAAAGAATAGACGGAAGAGCTAATTTTAAAACAATCACCGCAACATTTTCTCGGGGTCGCTATCGGTATCGCTATCGGTATCGCTATCGTTCCTGATTCGATTCCGATACCGATAGCGATAGCGATCCCGAAAAGAATTGTTTGAAATTGGCTCGGAAGGAACAGAAAAATAGGCTGAAATCTACAACCTCGAACCTTGAACCCTCATAGGGGGTGGGAGTTCTCATGGAACTTGTTTCTCTTCTGACCATTTTTATTCTGGCCCTTTTCGTGGGGCTGGAGGTGATTACCAAGGTACCGCCCACGCTGCATACGCCGCTGATGAGCGGTACCAATGCCATCAGCGGTATTACCCTGGTGGGGGCGCTGGTTTCTTCGAAACTCGGCATCCCGGTTCTGGCATCGGTGCTGGGGTTTGCGGCCGTGGTGCTGGCCACCATCAACATTGTCGGGGGATTTTTCATCACGCACCGGATGCTCGGCATGTTCCGGAAAAAGGATTGATCCATGCGAAGCGATGTGACGAATTTGCTATACCTCCTGGCGTCCGTGCTGTTTATTTTCGGATTGAAAGGCCTCACCCATCCCAAGCGTGCGGTACGGGGAAATCTGATCAGCGCCCTGGGAATGTTTGTGGCCGTGGTGACGGCGCTGGTCAGTGAGGCCGGCCTGAGCTGGGGCATTATCGTTTCAGGCGTTCTGATCGGCGGCTTTGTGGGGATTTTGATGGCTTTCAGGACCCGAATGACCGCCATCCCTCAGGTGGTGGCCCTTTTTAACGGGTTCGGGGGCGGGGCTTCCGTGCTGGTGGCCGGAGCGGCCCTTATGGGCAGTGCAGGGCAGGTGGGGGCGGTAGACAGCGGCAGTCTCCGTGTTTTGATTTCCACGGCGGCGGCGGTGATTATCGGTGCGGTGACGCTTCTGGGGAGCCTGGTAGCCTTTGCCAAGCTGGCGGAAATGGTGAAGAAAAGCCTTGCCTTTCCCGGGCAGAAACTCGTCAACGGTCTGCTGGCCGCCGGGTGCGTTGTAAGCGGGGCGTTGATGGTAACCGGCGGAGGGGAGCTTGTCTGGTTTTGGATCATGACCGTTCTGGCATCCGTGCTCGGGGTGTTGCTGGTGGCGCCCATCGGCGGGGCCGACATGCCGGTGGTGATCGCGGCCCTGAATGCCTACTCGGGGCTGGCTGCCTGCGGGACCGGGTTTGTCCTCGGAAATGACGTACTGGTGATAGCAGGCTCCCTGGTGGGGACTTCCGGCCTGATTCTCACCCGTATCATGTGCAAGGCCATGAACCGGTCTTTCACGAATGTCATCTTCGGCGTGGCCCTGGGGGGCGGCAGCGCGGTGGATGCGGACGCTTTTTACGAGGGAAAGGTAAAGGCCACCTCCGCAGACGAGGTGGCCATGATGCTGGAAGGCGTCCAGCATGTGGTGGTGGTCCCGGGATACGGCATGGCCGTTGCCCAGGCCCAGTATGCGGTTCGGGACATGGCAAAACAGCTCGAATCCATGGGGGTCGGGGTGACATTTGCCATTCATCCGGTGGCGGGGCGTATGCCGGGGCACATGAACGTGCTTTTGGCCGAAGCCGACATCTCCTATGACAAGCTCAGGGACCTCGATTCCGCAAATCCGGCTTTTTCCGAAACGGACGTCGCCATTGTGGTCGGGGCCAACGATGTGGTGAATCCCGACGCCCGAAACAATCCGGAAAGCCCCATTGCCGGGATGCCGATTCTCGATGTGGACAAGGCCCGGACCGTGATCGTGATCAAACGAAGTCTCAGTCCCGGATTTGCCGGCATTCCCAACCCCCTGTTTATCGCAGACAATGCGCTGATGCTCTTTGGCGACGGCAAGGCGGCTATCGGGGAAATTACGGCGGCCCTGAAAGAAGCCTGACGTTCAGGGGTTAGGACGGATTCGCCGTTAAGGAATTTTCCACCGCTTTCATCAGGGCCTTGCTGGTGGTGGTGGCGCCGGAAATTGCGTCCACGTCCGGTGTTTGTTTTTCAATGATTTCGGGGATGACACCCTCCGCGAGTTTGGCATGCTTTGTGGCCCTGTTTTGCAGAATTTCGATGTTTACAATCCGGTGGGCCTTGACCATCGTCCTGACTTTGTATTCAAATCCGCTGTATGTAAATGAACCGACATACTCCCCGTCCCGGACGTTTTGAACATTCACATTCCGGATGTCCATCTGTCGAACCATCTTCTGTTCATGGAAAGCACACCCTGAAATAAGAATCGCGGCCATAATGAGAAAGAGTTTTTTCATCTGGGATCCTTTTTCAAGTTTTACCGTTTGATCAGAAAAGGCAGACACATCAAAAGAACACCTATCAAAATAAGCACAAATACATTGGAGAAGAAATAAGGAATCAGCATCAATGTTACACCGCTGATAAGCGGAATGACGACTCTTTGCTTCTTCCCATAGGTAAAAAACCCCAGTCCGATGGACCCGAACACCATTCCCCACATCAGTGTCGATGCATTCATTGCACTACTCCGAAATCGTAAGGACAATCCGGCCGGAATAGTTGCCGGCCTCGATTTTTTTCAATAAATCTACGCTTCATGACCATTCTCTTTCTCCTTGGCTTTTACATCGCCACCATACCACCGTCGACGGAAAGAATCTGACCGGTTGTAAAGGCAGACGCATCCGAAAGAAGCCACAGGACGGCATTGGAAATATCATCTGTCGTTCCAAGACGTTTCATGGGAATCACATGGGATTTCAGAACTTCTTCTTCATCGGGTTTTGCGGCCAGGCAGTTGTCGAACAGCTCCGTTCCGATGGTGGGGCCGGGGCAGATAACATTGACCCGGATGCCGGATGCCGCATTTTCAAGGGCGGCTGTCCGGGTGATGGCGATCACAGCAGCCTTGCTCGGGCCGTAGGCTCCGAACCCGGGTGCCATTTTCAATCCGCCGATGGAGCTGTTGTTCACAATGGCACCTCGACCCTGTTTCTGCATTTGAATGAGTTCATGCTTCATACATAAAAAAACACCCTTGAAGTTGGTATCCACGACCCTGTCGAACTCATCGAGCGGCAGCTCCGATAATTTTCGGAACGGCAGCCGCACGCCATCGGGCCCCACACCGGCATTGTTGAAAGCCAAATCCAGCCTGCCAAAATGCGCCACCGTTTGTTGGATCAGATTTTCCACCTGCCCCTCGTCCGTAACATCACACCGGAAAAAGCGTGCCTCGCCACCGATGCTGTTGATCATTTCCACTGTTTCTCCCGCACCGGCCAAATTATGGCCGGTGGTGACCACAACCCGGGCACCTGCTTCAGCCAGTGCCAGGGCCACCGCCCGTCCCATACCGGTTGCGCTGCCGGTGACAACTGCGACCTTGTCTTTGATTCCAGGATACATGTTATATGTCTAATTAAAATATTCCATTGGAATGAACAAACACCTCCGGCCCGGGCACCGGCATGTCCACGTCCCAGTGCTCCATGAGCTTGCCGTCTTTGCATCGGAAAATGTCGATGACCGCGCGGTCGGGCTCGTCTGGCAGAAGGTGCACATGGACGTGCAGAATGACGTAGTCTCCGTCCACGAAGCTTCGAAGAATTTCGACCTTGTGGTGCGGAGCCCGCTTGTTTTCGCCCCGGACGAAGTCCAGGACGCCCTCAGGGCCGTCCTTCACGATCGGTTTGTGCTGTGTGTAGCCCGGGTCGAGCCACTCGGAGGCCCGGTGGTATTCCTGACGGTTGATGATCGCCTCGTAGAAATCGAGGACCGCCTTTCGATTGCGTTCTTCCTCGAGGGAGCCTTTGCTCCCGGATATTACCGAGCTCATGATGGTTTCCTCCGTTTTTCCCCTTGGCCCCTTGGTTCCCTCGAATCCTTGAACCCTGCCCTTTTCCCGTATCAATGTGCCACCCCATAAAACCAATTCGGCAGCCAGGTGGCGATCGCGGGGAAAAGTACCATCAGCCAGAGCAGGGTGACGCTGGCGGCAAAAAATGGGAGAACTCCTCTGAAAACGACTTCCGGTTTTTCCTTGGCTACGCCGGCGATCAGAAACACCGACATGCCGATGGGGGGGGTGATGAGGGCGATTTCCGAAAGCAGCACCAGAATGATGATGGTGGCGGTTGGATCGAAGCCGACACCGGTGAGAAGCGGATATACGATGGGAAGCGTGATGATGGCCATGGACATGAATTCAAGCACGCAGCCGATGAAAAGATAGAAGATAATGATCACCAGCATCAGTGCCAGGGGATGAAAATTGGCCCGGGTGATGAGTTCCAGCAGTGCTTCGGACAGTCCGCTCAGTGCGATGAAACGGGAGAAGAGAAACCCGGCAATGATCAGAGGAAAGAGCTGGGCGTTGATCAGGACCGTTTCGTAGAAGCTGTGGGCTACCACCCGGGGGCTGACCCTTCGAAGAGCCGCCACGATCAAAACGCCCACGGATCCGATGGCTCCGCCCACCGTCGGCGGAAATGCACCGATATACATGCCGCCGATCACCAGCAGCACGATAAAGATGACGGGCGCGATCTGCCACAGGGAGGAGAACCGCTGACTCCAGGTAAAAATCGTCATCTGCTTCGGCATGGCGGCCGGCTTCACAAAACCCAGGATCTGTACCACCAGCATCAGCAACAGGGCCAGCAGGATGCCGGGGATCACGCCAGCCACCAGGGACCGACCGATGGAGGCATCCACCAGAAGACAGATGATGATAATGCCGACACTCGGGGGAATGAGAGATGCCAGGTTGCCTGCAACGGCGATACAGCCGGTGCTCAGGGACCGGTTGTAATGGCACTTATCGAGTTCCGGAAGAGCGGTTTTGGAGAATACGGCGGCCGATGCAATACTGGCGCCGCAGGCGGCGCCGAAAATCGCGGCGGAACCCACCGTTGCCATTAAAAGTCCCCCTCTGAGACGGCCCAGCCATTTGGAGGCCGCGTCATAGGCATCTCCCGCGATCCCGCAGTCGGCCGCCAGGACAGACATGAGGATAAAAAGCGGCACCACGGCAAATGTGTAGGTGGAAGTGATGTGATAGGGAGCGCTGGCAAATTGCTGGAGCGTATAGACCGGGCCAGCGATCAGCCAGGAACCCACAAAAGCGGCGGCCAGAAGACAAATGAAGATCGGTACGCCGATAAGAAGAAAAATAAACATGCCGATGAAAGTTAAAAGTCCGACCCACGCCCCGTAATCCATGAATTATCCCTCGACACCTTCCGCAATGGTTTTTATCAAAAGCAGCGCCCAGACCAGCGTCAGTATTCCGAACGAGATCGTCACCGCGAGATTCCCCGGCCAGATGGGAAGGTCGATGCCTTCCTTCAGCTGCATGAACCGCACCGTTTTTTGAAACTGAACAAATACCCTGGCGGTAACGAATCCCGTGATCAAGGTCGCCGTCAGGTATTGGATGATCCGGACGATGAAGCGCATCTTCGCAGGCAGCCGTTCTTCAAGAAGCGTGATCCGGATATGTCCCCGTTCAAGCGCGACATATGAGATCGGAAGCAAGGTCAGGCAGACCATCAGTTCCTCGCTGATGTCCAGAGCGCCGGGAACGGATTTGAGGAAGAATTTGCTTCCGACGATATCGAAGAAGTTCACGAGCATGAGAAGCGCGATGCAGACGGCGGCAATGATCGTCATCCAACGGGTCACATTAATCGCAAGATCCATTATACTGAATGTGGTGGTTTTCATTAGTTCGCCCGCTTTCCCCATTTCATATCGTTCCAGTACTTTTCGATGACGGCGGCCTGGTCGCCGACGCCGCATTTTTTCGCGTTCTCCAGCCAGTCCTCGTTGGCATGGCTGGCCAGGGATTTGAAAAAGGCGTTGCTTTCTTCATCCGAGACCTGGACGATATCGACCCCGGCCTTTTTCAGTGTATCATAGGCGTTCTGGATATTGCGCTGATCCGCCTCGATGCTCCATTGGGCCGTTTCCCGGGAGGCCTCTATGAATGCCTGCTGAACGTCCGCCGGCAGACGGTTCCATGTATCCAGATTCAGGGTGACAGGCTGGGAGATGGCGAAGTTGTCTCCCAGCACCAGCTGAGTTTTTCCCACCTCGTACCACTTGAGGGGCACCACCCCGGCCGTGGCCATGAAAATCGCATCGATGACGCCCCTGGACAGGGACTCGTAGAGTTCGGGAATCTGGACATTCACGGGAATAATGCCGAACTCGTCGAACACCTTTCGCTGATAACTGGTAATGACGTTCATCTTCTTCCCCTTCAGGTCCGCCAGGGATTTCGCCGGAAAGCCCGCCGTGATACCCGTGGGGCCCTGCACATGCCAGTAGAGGATTTTGATGTTGTTCCGCTTTTGTTCGGCATCCAGGATGGCCTTGGTTTCCGGAATTTCCTGAGTGATGGCCGTAACATTCGCCAGAGCCTGGTCGGCGGTGGTGAACTGTTCGCTGTTCAGGATCTTATGGAGGGGAAGCTGCTGGGGAAACTGGTCCACATGAAGTGCGATGATGTCCACGGCCCCGGAAGACACCAGGCCGAGCTGCTCCAGGGTGCCCCCCAGGACGCCGCCCGTGAAACGTTCGATCTTGACCTTGCCGTGCGTCTTCTGTTCGACGAGATCCAGGCAGTGAAACGCCTGGATGTTGGGGGGTTCGGTAGAATTGTAGCCGGAAGAATATTTCAATTTAATGATACCGGCCGTGCCCTTATCTTCGCTTTTCTGGCAGGCGGAAACGCACAGCAGCAGAAACAGCGAAACGAGAAGGGCGATGTAGACTTTCAAATGACTGCGAATCCGATAACCACGTGGACTCAAAAACATAAACACCTCCATGACATTGAGCACCGCCGGTTCACCGAAGCCTTTCAGGCTTCAGGGGCGGCGTTGCTATGGGTAAGGTTGTTATATTTCTTTTCCTTCGGACAATCGGCACAACCTCGTTCAAAAAACAGAGTTCACCCCCAACGATGGCAAGCTTCAATTATGCTGAAGCTTGATTTCCCATTCAACCGCGTGCCCCGGGTCCGTATTTCTCACTTCCCGGATGGTCGTTTGCCGCGCCGTTTCTTTGATGACGGTCCGTGTGTGGGGGCCGCCCACAAAGGTTCCCTGGACCACCGAGCCGCTGACTTTTATGGTGGCGGCTCTTTTCTGGGATTTTGCCCAATGGTGGATAGCGTCCAGTTCATGTTTCAGTTCGTAAATGTCGTCTTTTATCTGTTCGGCTTCTTGCTGAAGTTTTTCAGTTCTATGAGTTAGCTCGTCCTGCTTGTCGAAAAGGGAGCCCAAGGCTTTTTCAGCCTGTTGCGCACCTTGCTCCCGAGAACGAATGGCGTTTTCTATTTCCGGGCGTTTTTCAGAATCGTCGTCGGGCAGCCCATCGAGTCGCTGCTTCAATGCCCTTTGTTTCAAAAGCGCCTGGTCCTGGACCTGGGCAAGTTCAGCGATTTCCTTGTGAATTTCCTGCTGTTTCCTTTCCATCGTCGAAATTTCATTATCTATTTTCCCGAGGTTTTCCTCCCGGCGGCTGATGGCTGCCCGAAGGCCTTCAGTTTCGGCTTCAATATGATCGTCGACCCCTACGGTGAGCCTGCAGGGGGTGGACAGGTCGGTGCCGATGTCCACGGCCTGGATACCCTGTTTGGCTGAAATTTCCGAGGACAGAATTTTTCCCCGATCCAGCCGGCAGGCGCCGCTGGTGTTGATGTTGGAATCCGTTATTTCCTTGATAACGACCACATCTCCGAACGTCGAGATATTGGCGTGCTTGATGTACTTGGCTTTGACATCCCCCTGCGCCTTGATAACGGCGCCGATAATGCCGCCGGTGGCGCTGACCGTTCCGGATGCGATGACCTGGGCGCCCATTATTTCCTTTGCCTCTACGTCGGCGCCGTTGACATGGAATCCGCTTTGAATGGTGCCGGTGATTTTTACGTTCCCCCCGAAATCAACATGCCCCGTTTTTAAATCCACATCTCCATTGATCACCAGGTCGGATACCACCGAAAGACGTCCCCCCACAGAAAGCTTCGGTTGTCCGTCGACTTTGGCATGCAGCTTGAGCCGGTCCTCCGAAAGTTCAACGCCCGAGCCGAAAAGAAGCTTGAGATCCGAGGGCGGCGGTGGCTTCAATTCTTTGCCGAAGATGTCAAATCCCGGTTTACCGGGAACGGCCGGTATCTTTTCAAGCAGCAGATCGCCCTGGTGGACAAAGGGCACTTCCCCCTTATTTTTGAAGTCGATTTTATCGTGACTGCCAAGGGTTCCTATTTTCTGGTCTTTGGAAAAGTGGTATTGAAGGGTGGCATCCCTGCCGGGAGTCACCGGGGTTCCCCGGGCGATGACGACGGGCGTCTCCAGGTCTTTCGACTGGGCCAGCCCGAACGCGAGCGCCTCCTCATCCAGGACGCCGTGGACAATACCCTGGGACTTTGCCATCAGCCGGACGGCGGACAGGGACACCGCTGCCGGTTCGGAGACTTTGGCTTTGAGCGCGGCGGTCATTTGGTCCTCGGAAATGACCAGGTCATAGTGTTGAACGATTTCCGCCGTGGATACCGTTTCCTTTTCAGGTTCCTTTCCGGTTTTATCCGAAGGGGATTTGTCCAATTCGGCCATCAGGGTATCATGATCCGTTTTATTCAGATGCCCTTCTTCCAGGAATATGTCTTTTACATGTCGGACGGTTTTTGCCTTTTTAAACAGCATCGCCTGTTTTTCGAATGCTTCCTTCAGAAGCGCTTCCGAAATCAGGCCCTTTTTTATCGCCAGATCACCGAAGCGCCGGCTCGATTGGCTGACCTTTCCCAGCTCTTCAGTAAGTTTCAGAGTTTCTATCTGGGCGGCGGTGAGCAGCCCTTTTCCCAGGAGAAGGCTCTCCAGGGTAGCCGAATCCCCTTCGGAGGGAACCTGTGACAGTGCGGTAAGGACCTCTGAAAGCTGCTCCCTGGTAATCAGATTGTATTTGACGGCGAGCGTGCCCAGTGGCGGCGTCGAGGGGGACGAGGGCTTGCCGAGAGTGGCCGTAAAAATATTTCCGCAACGTTTGCACGTAACCTTTTTGCCTGCAATATCAGTGGGTATCCGATACTCAGTCAGGCACTGGGGACAAACGATACTGATTTGCATTTCCTCGGACATTACGTTCAAGGGCCCTCTTTGCAGGCAAAAAGTTTTATGGCATCAGTTGAAAAAGTTGAAAGTCCCGAATGATTGCTTGATAAATCTATATTATTAGTTGTCGATAAACACAAGCCCTTTATTCAACAACGAAAAACCAGAAATAAGGGCGGTCGTCAAAATTTCTTTCCTGCGGGAATCTGCATGGTGCCTCTTGTTTTTGTTCCCTGCGGGCGTTATGCAGAGATGCAGCGGTCAGCGTCATTCTTGATTCGAACCCCTAACTATTCTATTCTACAGGCAATCATGTCATCTTTAATTGTTTTCTTTCTGCCGGGAGCCATGCTGACGGCCTATCTCATCGGTTCGATACCGGTGGGGGTGCTGGTTACACGGGCTTTTACCGGCCAGGATATCCGGAAACTCGGCAGCGGCAATGTGGGCGCCACCAATGTCCGGCGGATGGCCGGCAACGGGCTTGGCGCCGTTGTGCTGGCGGGGGATGTGCTCAAAGGGTTGATTCCGGTGGGGCTGGTCATGGCGGTTGGGCCGCGATTTGTCGGGCATGGGCGCATGTGGGCGGTATGGGTAAGCCTGGCGGCATTGGGGGCGTTTTTAGGGCATCTTTATCCGGTCTATTTCAAGGGGCGTTCCGGCGGCAAGGGGGTTGCCACGGCTGTCGGTTGTTTTCTGCCGATTTCACCGATGGCCGTGGCGGGTGCGCTCCTGGTGTTCCTGCTGGTGGTATGGCGTCTTCGCGTGGTGTCCCTTGGTTCGCTCTCCGCGGCCGTCGCGTTGCCCGTATTGGTATGGTTCCGAACGGGCACCTCGGTTTTTCCGGTCCTTGCAGTTGTCACGGCCGGGTTTATTTTTTTACGTCACTCCGCCAACCTGCGGCGCTTGCGGGAGGGCACGGAACCGAAGATTTAAAAGATCTTGTCTTTCGCAGGTTCGGTTCGAGAATTATGATCTTGTAGTCGATGGTTGGATCAGGGACGATTTCCGCAATTTTATAGTCAATGCCGGGAGCGGGGTACACATATTCCATGGTGAATTTTTTCCCGGATTCCGGTGTCCGCACAGTATTCTCCAGGTTCGTAACGGCGGAAGAATCGTCCGCAGGGCCACGGTGTGAGAGTTGGGCGGCATCCCCGTACGCAGTGCTTCCCGGGCCTAAAAAGGTCACCATGCTTACCAGCCCCATAAATCGATATATGGTTTTCATTTGGACCTCACTTTCGAACTTTTTCGCAAAACATCCATGCCGAACCGTGCGAGCATAGTGAAGGTTGTTTGCCTCCCAGCTTCCCAGCCTTCCAGCAGCACGGCTTCCGGCTTCGCCGGATTTGGCACTTCGCCTTACCGTTCCCCCATGGCCCCGGCGGTTTCGGCCAGCCGCACGAGGTTCAGAAATTCGCTCCGGTAGCCATACGGATCTTTTCCCCTGGCATCCCGGGCAAGGGCGATCACGTCTTTGTAGCTGAAACCATGTACGTGGGAATCGCCCCGCAGCAGTTGGCCGAAGGCGGCCACCGCAGCGGCGAATCTCGAATCTTGAGGCGCTTTGGAAATGGTTTTGTATTCGTCGTCCTTCCCGATGGCCTTGGAAATTTCGCGGCTCGCGGACTGGCCCGGCAGTTTGTAGCGAATTTTCAGGAAAGCGTATTCGGCGTCGGTGCCGGCGCTTGAATTGTGCTTGTCATCGGCGGCGCTCTGGTAGCGAAGCGGATCGATGAGCCGGGTCTTGCCCGCCGCGGGGGTGATTTCGTAGATGGCCGTCACGCTGTGACCGGAGCCGATATCCCCTGCATCCACCGCATCGTTATTGAAATCCTCCCGGTTCAATAACCGCGACTCGTATCCGATGAGGCGGTATTCGGCCACCGTGGCCGGGTTGAACTCAACCTGGAGTTTCACATCGTTTGCAATGGTAAAGAGCGTGCCCGACGCCTCGTCCACCAGGACCTTGCGGGCTTCGCTGAGGGTGTCGATATAGGCCGCGTTGCCGTTTCCGTTCTGGGCCAGCTTCTGCATAAGCGTGTCGTTGTAATTCCCCTGGCCGAATCCGAGAATGGAGAGATAAATGCCGGTGTCGCGTTTGCGCTGCACAAAATCCTTCAATACTTCAGGATCCTGGATTCCCACGTTGAAATCCCCGTCCGTGGCGAGAATGATCCGGTTGACCCTCTTCGGGGTCATGTTCGCCTCGGCCAGCGCATATGCCGCTTTGATCCCCTCGCCGCCGGCCGTGGACCCGCCCGCATGGAGGCGATCCAGGGCGGCCAGGATTTTCCCCTTTTCCGCCACCCGGGTGGGTTCCAGTACCGTCCCGGCCGCGCCGGCATATACCACGATGCCGACCGTATCATCCGGCTGTAAAGAGTTTACAAGCATCCGCAGGGAGTTTTTCAGAAGCGGCAGTTTGTCTTCGCTTTTCATGGAGCCCGAGACGTCGATCAGAAACACGAGGTTCGATTTCGGCTTTTCCGCCGGGATGATGTCATAGCCCTTGACGCCGATATGAAGCAGCTTGGTGCCGGGGTTCCAGGGGGTCGGAAACACGGCCACGGTGGGCCGGAACGGGACGGAGCGGTCCTTAGGCAGGGGGTAGTCATAGTCGAAATAGTTGATCATCTCTTCGATGCGGACCGCGCTTTTCGGCGGCAGATACCCGCTGTTGAGAGCCCGCCGGACAAAGGCGTAGGATGCGGTGTCGACATCGATGGAAAAGGTGGACACGGGTTCTTCGGCCACCAGCTTGACCGGGTTCGCGGTAATCGTATCGAACTTGTCCCGGCCGGCATAAACTTGGTCGACCGGAATGCCCCCCACCGCCTCTCTTGAAAGGGGCATAGCCGCCGGCGATGCCGATGCTGCCAGACGTCCCCCGGACGCTTTCATCTCCGCGTCCGAAGTCATTTTATTGGGCACAAAATCATCCGGGCGTACCGTTGAAGGTGACACCGGAGAAGATGGCGTTTCCCTTTTCGCAGCGGAAACTGGGACTTCTTCAAGCGTGAACTTATCCCGGGTGGCCGATCCGGAGGGTGACGCCAGATCTTTTTGGGCAGCAGGAACACTGGAGCTGTTGTAAGCGGTGTCGATATTCACGGTCACCTTGGGTTTGGAGACAAGCGTGTCATGCCGGGATTCTTCTGGATAGTCTGTTCCGGAAGATTGGCCGACAGGAATCTGGCTTCTCTCCGTGGTGGCAACCCGGCTTCCGTGGGAGGTGACGCCGCGGTTTCGCTGGGAAACAAAAACCGGGGAAAGCGCGATGGCAAGGGCGATAAAACCTACGGCGACTCCTGATACAATGGCGATGGGTCGTTGCATAATGGGACCTCCTTTGATGAGTTTACCCATTAGACGACCGAGCCGTGAAAATCCTTTGGCCTCTTCCCTCGAGTCCCCAGCCTGACGGCGGAATTCCGCCAATGCGGACCGGATCGTGCGGCTTCTGGCTTCCTCGTCCGGTTCGGGAATCGAAAGCCCGCTTAAATATTTTTTCAGGTCTTCATTTTTCATCTTCTTGCCACCCGGTGACTGTTTGTCTAAGTTTTTTCCTTGCCTGGTGGATCCGCCAGGAAACCGTAGTTTCACTGCATTGCAGAACCGCCGCCGCCTCTTTGTGGCTCATCCCCTCGGTCATCACCAGCATAAGGGCGGCCTTTTGTTTGGCCGGGAGTCTGTCCACGGCGTTGTAAATCTCCCGGGTCTGAAGGGTTTCCAGGGGGGTATCGTCATTTTTCCCTGTCTGATCGTTTGCGAATTCGGATTCATAGGATCTTCGTGCCGCGTTTTTCCGGCTGTAGTCTTTTGCCGTATTGATGACGATCCGATACAGCCAGGTCTTAAACGACGATTTCCGGTTGAAGGTTTTCAGCTTCCGCGTGAGCTTGACAAAGACTTCCTGGGTGATTTCCTCGGCGTCTTCTTTGATGCGGCACCATTTATAGGAAAGACCATAGGCCGACCGATAATGCCGCTCCACAAGGGCTTCAAAGGCGCGTTCATTTCCGTCCAGGGAGAGATCCACCAGCTGCGTGTCGGAGTGATTCATCATAAGCGGTTTTTCACCTTTTATGAATTAGACGCATGACACCGGGAAATCCTTTGAAAAAAATATCGGACGAGCCCATTTAACAGGTCGGGTTGGCGTTGAAATTTTAGAACGGTTTAATTCCCCCCGGGCTCAGGTCCTACGGAAAGTCCTTAGGATGGACGGTTTTGTTCACGCATTTTTACGGCCAGTTGCAAATGCTCCAAGGCGTCCTGGAAGGTCTCATCGATATCCAGGGCCTCATGAAACTGCTCGATGGCGTCGTTTATCCGGCCCATTTTCAGGAGTGCAACCCCCAGGTTGTCATGGGCCACGGAGGAATTGGGATCGAGTTTGAGTGATTCCGAAAATTGCCCGGCGGCTTCTTCGGTGCGGCCCAGATTCCCCAGGGCCATTCCCAGCAGCCTGTGAACTTCCGCATCCTGAGGATTTATCTCGATCGCTTTGAAAAAATGATCAGCGGCCTCTTGGATCCGTCCCAGATTCAGCAGCGCTACTCCCATGTTGTACTGGGCCAAAAAGTGCTTGGGGTTGATGCGGATAGCTGTCGAGAACTGCTCCATAGATGCCTCTATTTTCCCCTGCTGGCCCAGAATCATTCCAACGTCGTTATGAAAATCCGCACTTTCCGGGGCATACTTTACGGCCTCCTGAAACTGGGCGAGAGCCTCCTTCAGTTGCCCCTGGCCCGCAAACAAACGGCCGAGGTTGTCGTGGGCGGCAGCATATCCGGGTTCGATGTCGATGGCTTTGGAAAAATGGTAAATGGCTTCGTCGGTTTTGCCCAGAGCGGCAAAAATGCCTCCCAGGTTATTGTGAGCCATCGCAAAGTCCGGGTTGATCTGAAGCGCCTTTGAAAAATAGGAGATGGCCTGGTCGGTGTTGCCCTCATCCGCAAGAACATTCCCAAGGTTGTTATAGGCCTTCGCCGAATCGGGTTCGATTTTCAGGGCTTCGGAAAGTTCGGAGATTGCCTCTTTAAACCGTTTCAGCGATGTGAACGTTTCCCCCAGTCTCATATACGCATCAAAGTATAAAGGATTCAGGGAGATGGCCTTTCGATAGGCTTCAATTTCCTCCTGGGTCTCTCCCATGGCACCCAGGCCGGTGGCCAGCCGGAAATAAGCCGTATGGTTTTCGGGATGGGCGGTCAAATACTTGCGAATCCTTGCAACCTGAAGATCGGCGCAGCTTTTCCGGGCGTCCGAATTGGGGAAAATATCATAATCCGTAACGTATTCATCACTGCAATAACCATCCAGAATGTCCTGATATCTTTTCTGCTGTGCCTTCGTTGCATCCACGAGATCGACATCCCCGAAGGGTGGGGTGGATTCGGCGGTCATCAGGTCGAGATAGTCCAGTGACGCGTCGACACTGTCCCCGAGTGAAAGTATTTTTTGGGTTTCCTTGGAAAGCCGGCCATCCTGTTGGATTTTGCTCGTGATGGTCCAGCCGCCACGGCCGATATTTTTCGGGGCCGCGAATTCCAGACGCGGCCAATTGTCCGTATGCAAGGGTCCCGGGCCGAAAAAGGTTTCGAGATCTTCCGTAACGATCAGTTTGAAGATGACATCCGGGTTCCGGATGATGACGTTTTGGGACTTCGAGGCATAAACCATATTCTTTTCGGCGGTTTTGAGATCCAGATTCTTTTCCCCCGAAAAACCGACAAGCAGAAAATCGGATGTCCCGATGGTCCTGAACAGAATACCGTTCGGGAAGACTTTGGCAAACGTTCTTCCGATCATCGAAAAGGAGTCCCAGTCCATATCATAGGCATTGGTCCATTGGACAAAGACGCCGTTTTCAGTCAGCCGCTTCTTGACGGTTTTAAAGTAGTCCAGGGTGAAGAGGTTCGCGAGGCCCGCCATCCAGGGGTTCGAAGGTTCGGAGATGATGACGTCGTATTTTTCTTTGGTCAGTTCCAGATGGTTTCTTCCATCCTGAACGATCACTCGGGTCCTCGGGTTTGTGAGGCAGTGGTTATTATAAGGCGCAAAGAATTGGGCGGCCTTGATGACCTGATCGTTTATCTCCAGCACGTCCAGTTGCTTGATGGGGTAAAGGAGCGCTTCCCCCGCGGTCATGCCGGAGGCAAGACCCAGGACCATGACCTTTTTCGGATTTGCCTGAAACAGGAGCGGGATGTGGGCGGAAAGCGCCTGGGTGAGCCTGTCGGAGTGTGAACTGGCGTCCGTTTTGCCGCTGTTCAGAAGGTAGTAATTGGCGGTGCCGGTGGGGGCGACCCATTTTTCAACCGTTGTGAAACCACCGACGCCGTCCCCGTAGAATACAACATTCACGTCCGCCATTTGCCGGGCGATTTTCGAGGTGCCTTTCCATATCGCATCCACCCAGGTGGTGGTGCTGAAATACTGTCTGATTTTATCAAAGCGGTAGTACCATCCCCTTGAAAGCGTGCTGTGATCCCATGATGGGAAGTTAATGAGAAGTAAAACACCAAGGACCAGGATGACAGGCCCCGTGATCTTCGCCCGGAGTCTTTCCCCTTTTTTTAGCATCAGGCTGGCCATGGCAAGAAAGGAAATGAAGATCTGAAGCCCGGTCGTGATTCTCAACCCGTTCTCTTTTCCCAGGAAAGGGATCAGGAGAAATCCTGCGACAAAAGAGCCCAGGATCGCGCCGATGGTATTCATGGCATAGGCAGTGCCGATGGACCTGCCCAGATTCGGGAGAGAGCGGGCATAAATCCTGTTGACCAGGGGGAACGTGGCGCCCAGAAAAATGGTCGGACCGACCAGGACGAAGAAAAGAATCACCGACTGGACGATTACTTTTCCCTCGAAATTTCCCTGAAAAGTATAGATCAGTTTTGAAAAGAAGAACTGGCTGTTGCCGAGAAACTGACTGACGACAAGTGCGAGACAAGCGGCCGCTGCCTGGGTGATGATCAGCAGGTAGAATGCCCCGCTGACTCTGTCCGCCAGCCATCCGAAGAGGATATTGCCAAGGGCCAGCCCGATAATAAAGGTGGAGACCACCAGGGAAAAGGAATAGGTGGTCGGGCCGATGGTAAGGCCCAATAGCCGGGTCCAGAATACTTCATACGCCATGGCGCAAAACCCGGATATGGCAAATATCCAAAGGGAAAACGTGATGGCAACTCTGTCACCATCGGTAGCAGGCACCAAGCGGGTAGGCGTTACAGATCGACCGGTGCCCGGGTTCTGGGGGGTCGTTTCGCGGAAAAGCGATTTATTGCCTCTTCCCAGACCGATACACAGAACACCGACCAGAAAGTTGATACCGACCGCCGTTCCAAGGCTTCCCCAAACACCGAATTTTGCAATGAGCACGAAACCGCATACAATGGCCCCCACCGCCGCCCCAATGGTGTTGATGCCGTACAATCGTCCCGTTCGGGTACCGATGTGGCCCAGGTCCTCCACGTAAAAGCGGCACAGGACGGGCAGGGTTATCCCCATCAGCGTTGTCGGGACCAGAAGCAGAACGGAGCAGCCGAAGAAGGTGAAAAGCCGGTACAGCCAGAAATGCATAAACAGTGAATTATACGCCAGCACATAGACCGGTTTCGCGGCATGAGTGAGAAACGGAAAGATCAGCCCGTAAATGCCGATGGCCAGTTCCGCAATACCATAGAGAGAGATCAGGTTGCCCCTGGAGGCAATGCGATCGATATATTTCCCGGCCAGCCAACTTCCCAGGGCAAGCCCGCCCATGAAAACCGATAGAACGGTGGCCACGGCAAAAGGCGCGCTGCCGATCACCTTGTCGATCATCCGCAGCCAGAGAACCTGGTAAATGAGGCCTGCCACGCCTGAAAAGAAAAAGCAGAAAAGGACCCATGATGAAAAAACGGACATCCGACTTCGTTTTGCACGTTCTGGCATCGAAATTAAATCCTGAAAAGTGAAAATCCGTGAAAGTTGGAAAAATAAATGCCGGCGGTGAATTCAATATCCCCGCCGGCATTTATTAGCATTTAATGGCTAGAATTTCACGGATAAAACCGCGCCGTAAGTCCGCGGATCGTTGAGTCCCAGGCTGTAGGTCCCCGCCATATCCATCCAGAAGGTCTTCACGGCATAGTCGGTGGCGTTCTTGACATAGGCGTTGACCGACCACATGCCGCCGGCACTGGTGTATGTCAGGGACCCGTTCAGGATGTAATGGGCCTCCTGGTAGTTGTAAGGATAAAAGCTTTGTTCGAAACTTAGATTGTAGGACGATTGATATTGGACATCGATCTGGGGAACCAGCGTTCCGAAGCTTCCCAGCTCGAAGTTGTGCAGATAGGAGGCATTGGCCGACCATTTCGGTGAAAAGGTGTTCGTCCGGCCGCTCAAATCCAGGCCATTGGTGGGCCAGATCCAGGACCAGTAGAACTCGACCACCGCATCCGTCCATTTTGCATGGAGGTAGGAAAGCGAGAGGTTGAGCCTGTCCTTGCTGGTGATGACCCAGTCTGCCGAGAGGTCGAGGCCGTAGGATTCAAATTGACCGAATTGCTGGATCCATGGATCGGTTATATCTTTGCCGACCAGTTCACTGGTATCTGTGGCCGGATCAAAACCGGGATCGCCCGGACTCAGGTTCGTGTCGTTGTAATCGCCGTCGTTGTTGAAGTCTGTGCCCGGCAAATATTCACCGGTGGCAGGGTCCGTATGCGGATAATCGGACTCTTTGATGGTGACGTTGGCACCGGGAGCGCCACCGAATCGGCCCTCCTCGCTCCCCCTGAAGTTTTTGTTCGTGTAATCATAGTAATAGGCAGAGGCGTTCAATTGGAGCTTGTTGTTGAAAAACCGGTTCTTGACCCCCAGGCTATAGCTTTTGAGCTCTTCGGGGGGAACGGTTTTGTTCCCCTGGGCAATGGCCATGGCGTTCACCCGGTAGCTGGTGGCGTAGTCGGCATACATCATCGAGTTTTCGGCCAGGTCGTATTCCACGCCGATCCTGTAATCCGGATTCGAGTACTTTTGGCCGCTGACACCGTTTCCGACCTTCGGCGGTGCTTCGACGTTGCTCGCCTCGTCCCAGCTCCTGCGATATCCCGCGGTGCCGCGGAATTTATCGGTGATGGGATAGGTGATATTGGCATAAACAGCCTTGTTTTTCTCCTTGGCGATCTGGCTGCTGTCGTTTGAATCGTAATAGTAGTCGTCCGTATAATTATCCCGCTCGGACTCGTAATAGGTGCCGCCTACGATCCATTTAAAAAAGAAATCTGCGGGAGAGACGAGACGCAGTTCCGCGTTCTTCTGCTCGGTGCTATTCTCGCTGAATTGGCTGGTGTATCCCGTGCCGGTGGACAGCGTGACTTCAACGTCGTCCCTGAATTCTGTTGATTTCTGTTTGCTGTAAGCCGGAACAAAGGATAACGATCCGATGGGGGTATTCCAGGAAATTTCGGCCTGGATCCCCTTGGTTTCCGCATCCTGTCCCACGGCGTTGGGGGCATTGCCCGTCACCTGGCCTTCGCTGGGGGGGCCCGGAGGCCCCGGTGGTGGACCACCTCCAGCCGAATCGTTGGCCGTCCAGGGATTCGTCACCGGGGTGCCGTCGCTCCAATAATGACCGTCTTCATAATCAAATACTTTGACATCACCGCCCAGGCGCCCGCCCGAGATGGCTTTCGAATAGTTAAGGGTGACGGTTGCCGAAAAGTCTTCACTTGGTTGATACAATGTTTTTAAACGTGCGGTTTTCGTATCCTGGCTGTTGTCGCTGCCTTCTACCCAGGAATCGCGCTTATATGTCTGGCCGGCCAGGCGCATGGCCACCAGATCCCTGATGATCGGGGCATTCACCATAACATTCGACGTAATCAGTCCGTAATTGCCGGCCTCAACGGAGGCACTGGCCGCGAATTTGTCGGTTTTGGGCGAGGCCGTGACGACGTTGACGATACCGCCGGGCGAGTTGCTGCCGTACAGGGTGCTCTGGGGGCCGGAAAGAACCTCCACCCGTTCGAGGTCGAAGAGATTCTGCCCCGCGGCGCTGGAGCTGTTATAGGCGCCGTCGATATTCACGGCCACTGTCGGCGTGGAGACATGCATGTCATGGAAGGGGCTGTTTTCGTCGGCAAGACCGCGCACCGTGACCCGCATGCCGTCCGGGGATTTGTTGATCAGAACATTGGAGATATCCCTCAGGATATCGTCGACATTATCCTTCCCGGTTCCCAGTAGCTCTTCGCCCGAGATAACCTCCATGGAGATTGGAACTTTCTGCTGGTTTTCGAGGCGTTTCTGGGCTGTTACGGTGACCTCCTCCAGTTGGAATTCTTCTGTGACACTTTTCTGGGCGTACACAGACGGAATGCCGCCGACCGTAAAAACGATCGCGGCGACCCCTGCCAATAAAAACAGACAATACTTTCCCTTCATCGCAGTCCCCCCCGCAATTAGAGTGTTTGTGATCTGGCCGACTGCCCTTTCGGCAGCAGCCCCGATGGTATAAAGTCCGGTTTATGAAAACGGGACAGTACACGACTCTATCACTGCGCAAAAAGCAGTGCGCGTTTTATTGGTGATGATAAATTGTAATGCAGAGATTATTTCTTGTAAGCGAATATGGACCAAACAGGGTAAATTGTCAAGAAATGCTTAGAAATTATTTATATTTTATAATTCTTCACATTTGTAAGCATAGCCTTAACAGGGCCCGATAAAGATATCTCCCGGGCCTTGCGGATCGCTGCAGAAAGACATCGCCTGCGGTTTATCAGGGCTCTCTGCCGGTGGACTGGAGGGCCACTTTCATGATCCGCATATTTTCAGCCGATCCGGTGAAAACATCGTCGGGGAATTTGTAATATTTCAAGATATTATCCAGGATTTCTTTTCTGAGCTGCTGATTTACCGCCATTCCCGCGAGATATTGCAGGCGCATATTCCGGTCGGTATTGAGCTGGGCGCCTTTCATCCAGCCGCCGAGATCCCTCGCCTGACCGGCATAGGTGGTCAGGAGCGCAATGACGGGGTCACCCCAGATATTGACCTCAAGCCGGAGGCTTTGGGTGTCCGCGCCGAATCCCACTTCCGTCAGCGAGTTTCTCACGCTTGCATACGCCGGACGGCTGAGAAGTTCCTGCAGTTTGTCGATATTCATCCGGGTCGGCTCAGGGGATCCCAGCAGAACCGCATCGTAACCGACTCCGCCCAGGTCGTTGCTGAAGAAAATCCCGTTGGGAAAGACTTTGAAGAATGTCGAAATCAGGCTTTTGATCGTGGGTTCGTCGCTTTCGTAAAGCGGCATCCACAGGGTGACCACACCGCCGGGTTTCAAATGCTTTTTGCACATCTCATAATACTCCACCGTATTCAGGGCGGCACAGCCTTTGACCCATGGATCGATGGGATCGGAGGTGATGATGTCGAATTTTACATCTTCCGGCAGGGTCCGGATGTAATGGCGACCGTCGTCATAGACCACCTTGACCGTTTTTCCGTTGACGATATGGGGATTTTCTTTGTCGATGCCGTCGACGATGTGGTAGTTCTGCGCCCCGAACATGGGGGTTACCACCTTGGGAACCAGGGGCTCGATGTCGCAGATGGTGATATTTTTAATATTCGGATAGGGAATGAAGGACCCGGCCGTCACGCCGGCGCCGCAGGCCACCACCAGGACGTCCTTCACCTCGTCGGGGTTCGGCCGGCTTAGAACCGAGAGGTGGCCCAGCATTCGCTGAAGCCGCATATCCTGCGGATTGCTCGATGCCTGCACCTTCCCCGCCCCGTGAAAGTATCGCCATCCGGTTGTAGACTTCGTCACCGCCACCGAAACGTTCATCCCCTCGCCGACATAGAGGCAGTACCGGGTCCACGGCCGCTTGGCAGGGTCCACCGGAACGTCTTCATCTTTTACAATCCCCTGCACGCAACTCGGCATCCAGCTTGAAGCGTAACGGCCGAAGGCGACTGCCACCCAGCTTACGGGGGACACCTCCACGGCAAGGAAAATAACCACCGCCAGTGTCAGGCCTGCTCCCGCCAGCCTGCCTCTTGAAATCCCCGGTGTTCGGGCTCCATCGGCTTGTTTTCGTTTCGATTTATTGGGTTGCGGAAGCGTTTTGAAAAACGGGACAAAGGCGATCAGGGCCGATACCGCGGTGAGGAGTATCAGGAGCCGCTCTGATCCGCAGGTGCCGATCCAGGGAATCATCAGCATGCTGAAGGCCAGGGAGCCGAGGATCGCCCCCACCGTATTGGCGGCGTAAACGCCCCCCACCATCCGCCCGGAATCCTGGTCCCGGTCGGCCACGGCGGCAAGGGCCAGCGGGAAGCTCGCCCCCCACAGGATGGTCACCGGCAGCAAGGCGCAGGCCGCCCTGAGCAGGTCGATTGAAAACATTATCCAGGGACCGTGTGCTTCGGTGATTTTAATGGGACTCACATGCCAGTAGGGAATCTTGTTGATGATCAGCACGGCCCAGGCCGTGGCCCCGGCGATGAGCAACTGGCAGGCGCCGAGAGCGGCACGTGCCTTTTGGGCTTTGCGGGCGAACCAGGCCCCGAAGCTGCTCCCGATTCCGAGCCCCGTCAGAAATACCGCCAGGATAATGGAAAAGGTATAGACGGTCGCCCCCAGCATCAGTGACAGGAGGCGCGTCCAGACGACCTCGGCGCCCAGGGCGCAGAGACCGGACATGCCGATCACCACATACACTCCCGGATGCCCGGGATGTTTTTCAGCCGGCGCTTCCGGCGTCGCCGGGGTCCCCTCCCACCGGATTTTCGATGCCAGCACCAGTGCGATCGCGGCAACCACTGCATCGATGGCCACGGCCACATAGGTGGCCGTCGGCATATCGTAGACACGCAATAGATAAAAGCCGGCCAGCAGGCATCCCAATACGGCGCCCCCGATGTTGCCGGCATAAAAAAGACCCATCCACGACACGCCTTCAGGCGTTGTTTTGACGCATCGTGCGATGGCGGGGAGCGTGGCTCCCATCAGCACCGTCGGCGGAAGCAGGCAGATGACGGCAATGACGGCCCGGGCCAGTATCCCATGCCCCGTAAAAGAGGTGTAGAGGTCCGTCACAAGCGGCATGCCGAACAGGATGGCAATGCCGATCGCGCCGATCCCCAGTTCCAGAAACGCATAGACTTTCAGAGGGTGATGATGGGGTAAAATCAGACGGGGCAGCAGCAGGCTGCCCAGGCACATGCCTCCCATGAAGGTGCCCAGCAGCACGCCCATGGAGATTCCGGTGGAGCCCACCGTCAGTTGAAGAAGCTGAAGCCAGACGACCTCATAAATCAGGGCTGCGCAGCCGCTGCCCATGAACAGGATCAGCAGCCGGGGAAGAAAGCGTTGTAATGCTGGAGAATCGGATTGGGACTGGGGGACATTTGCTCTGTTGTTCTGAACTCTTTTGCGCATGGATTCAGCTCCGTCTTTCCAAGGGTGAGTCGAATTCATTCCGGAATTAACCGGTTGTTTTGCTCTCTCCATTTGAACATGCCGCTTTCAGCGGCCGGGGGTGTCATTTGCCGAAGTATATACATATGACCGAAAAAATAAAGAGGATTTGGTGATTTCGGAAATAAAAAGCCGGCGGCTCAATTTTGACGCCGCCGGCTTTTATTTTAAAATCAAATAGTTAAAATTTTACTGACAAAACGGCGCCGTAAGTGCGCGGGTCGTTGAGACCCAGGCTGTAGCTTCCGGCCGTGTTCATCCAGAAGGTCTTTACGGCATAGTCTGTGGCGTTTCTGATATAGGCGTTCAGAGACCAGATGCCGCTGGAGTGATTGAACGTCAGCGATCCGTTTACAATGTAATGCGACTCCTGCCAGTTCAGACCGTCCAGACTGGTGGAAAAGCTCAACTTGTATTTCGATTGGTACTGGACATCCACTTCGGGCACCAGTGTGCCGTAGCTTCCCAACTGGAAATTATGCTGGTAGGTTGCATTGGCCGACCAGCTGGGCGAAAAGGTGTTCTCCTCTCCGTCGTAATTCTTTCCTTCGCTTGCCCAGAGCCAGGACCAGTAATATCTGACCACGGCGTTCGTCCATTTCGTATGAATATAGGAGAGTCCGAGGCTTAGCCGATCCTTGTCGGTGATTATCCAGTCTGTCGAGATATCGAGGCCGTAAGACTCGAAATCGCCGAACTGCTGAATCCAGGGGTCGGTAATGTCTCCAAGCTGGTTCTGATTTGCGTTGCCGGCGTACAAATTGGCCGGATCGTCCGGGTTTGTCGTATCCAGCAGATCACCGTCGTTGTTAAAATCCGTACCGTATACTTCCTGCCCGGTGTCAGGATCCGTGTGCCAATAGGCTTGATCCCACTCATTGATGGTAGCAGCCGGTGCCCCCGGTGCGCCACCACCGAGCCGGCCATCTTCGCTTCCCTCAAAATTTTTGTTTTTATAATCGTAAAAATAAGCGGAGGTGTTCACCTGAAGCTTGTTGTTGAAGAACCGGTTTTTGGCACCAACCGTATAGGACTTGAGCCTTTCGGGCGGAATCGTCTTGTTCGAGTTGCCGGCAGTTTGGGATACGGCCATGGCATTCACGCGGTAGCTGGTGGCATAGTCCGCGTAAAGCATGGAATTTTGGGCCACGTCGTATTCAACGCCGATCTTGTAATCCGGATTGGAATAATCCTGACCTGTCACGCCATTCCCGACCTTTGCCGGGGTTTCCACGTTGCCGACTTTGTCCCAGCTTCTGCGATATCCGAGCGTCCCCCGGAACGAATCGGTGATGGGGTAGGTGACGTTGGCGTAAAGGGCCTTGTTGTTCTCGGTGGTGTTCTGATATTGATCGTTTCCGTTATTGTCGTAGTCGTCGACAGTATTGACCCTGTCGGAATCGTAATAGGTCCCGCCCACGATCCATTTGAAGAAGAAATCATCCGGGGAGGCTACGCGTACCTCGGCGCCCTTTTGTTCGGTGGAATTCTCCGAATACTGACGGGTGGTGGTGACACCGTCCATACCTACTACGGCACTGTCATAATTGCTGGACTCCTGTTTGCTGTAGGACGGAACGATGGTCAAGTCTCCATAGGCGGTATTCCAGGCGATATCGCCCTGAATGCCTTTGGTCGTCGCGTTTCCGTTGGCACCGCCGGGACCGCCGCCTCCGGCACCACTGGTGGTCCACGGATTGGTCACCTTATTCCCCTCTATGAGGCTGCCGTCGCCGCCCACTGTATACCAGTGGCCGTCTTGCTTATCGAAAAGCAGGACGTTTCCGCCCAGGTTCCCGCCGGACTTGGCCTTTGACCAGTTGAGGGTGATGTCGGCCGAGAAATTCTGCGTCGGCTGGTACAGGGTTTTCAGGCGTACGGTGTCGGTATCCTGGCTGTTGTCGCTGCCGTCGATCCATGAACCGCGTTTGGATTTCTGGGCCGCCAGACGCATGGCCAGCAGATCCTTGACGATCGGAGCATTTACCATCACCTGGCCGTTGAAAAGACTGTAATTCCCTGCTTCCACCGAAGCGCTGGTCGCGAACTTGTCGGTTTTGGGGGAAGCCGTCACGACGTTGACGATACCGCCGGGGGAGTTGCTGCCGTAAAGGGTGCTCTGGGGACCGGCCAGCACCTCGATGCGTTCGACGTCAAACAGGTTCTGCCCGGCGGCGCTGGAACTGTTATAGGCGCCGTCGATATTCACGGCCACCGTGGGGGTGGAAACATGCATATCGTGCCATGGGCTGTTTTCGTCCGCAAGGCCGCGAACCGTGACGCGCATGCCGTCGGGGGATTTGTTGATCAGAACATTGGAAAGATCCCTTAAAATACTATCGACATTATTCTTCCCAGTCCCCAGCAGGTCCTCGCCTGAGATGACGTCCATGGCGATGGGAACCTTCTGCTGGTTTTCAGCCCGTTTCTGGGCCGTTACCACGACCTCCTCCAGTTGAAATTCATCAGACTTATCGCTCTTATTGCTTTCCTGGGCAAATACCGATGGAATGCCGCTCACAACAAGGGCGATTCCCGCCAGTACGGCAAAGAACAACAGGCAACACTTTCTCTTCATCATAATTCTTCCTCCCGATTAAAGTGTCGGTTATAATAATGCCGGGTTATCCGGTAACAAACGCGATAGAAAACCCCCGCTCTCGTCAAACGTGCAGATTCTCCGGCTATTGAGCCTATGCAAGAAAGAATTTGGGCTTTTTATTCGACTAATTGGGCTTTAATTCTTGGACAGAATTAATGGTTGGCAATATTGCATTACAAAGGATTGGCTGTCAAGGGGAAATCTTGCCATATATTCGTCTTGTTTTACTATTATTTACGTTACGGGATATCTCTTAACCTGAATCTTGAATTCCATCCCGTTGCACGTTTCCGGTAGTATATCTATCGACGGACCAGCGCGTAAAGGAAAGAAAAATTACTTTTAAATGCGTTAAAATTTTTTATCCGGGCGCCACAAAGAGAATGGCCGTAACTGCCGGCCCCGGCGCCCGAGCGGCCCTCCGGGACCGGCAATTA
>JBECKW010000092.1:0-2925 GCA_040235505.1 Desulfobacterales bacterium | reverse complement strand
ATATTTTCAAGGAACTGGATGTCTCCTATGAAACCATTTTGCCGGTTGAAGAGACCGTACCGGATCTCTGGGGCGAAAGCTGGCAGGAACACCTCGAAAAGGAGGCCTCGGCGGATACGCTGGGGGTCTGATACCGACAGATCGTCGAAGGTTCAACTCCCCGGTTGAATTATAACCCAATCTTCCGGTGAATTTTATGGAAACAATCGTTGCATGGACTTATGCCGCCGGTTTCAGCCTCCCCCTGCTTGGAAGCGTCGTCGTTCTGATCCGCTCCATTGGGTCCCTGACGGTTTCCGGCAGTGACGGGGGAAGCGGGCCAAGTCTGATCAAAGTAAAACCTCTTCCGACCACACTGGTGGTTCTGGTGTTTACGTTCCTGATTCTGCTGGCCCTGCTGCTGGTGATTTTTTTTGTTTATAAGTTTGCGGTGCCTCGATATTCGCTTCCCTTGTCATTGGAAATTGCCGGGTTTATCATATTCCTTCTTTACATAATAGGCTCCGGAAGCCTTTTTTTCCGCCTGGTCGGCCGCTTTGGAAGCGCTCACCCACGGAAGGCAATTCTTTCCCGCGGTCTGGTGGAAATGGTTACGAAGAAAGTGATGGGAAATTCATCTTCCGATAGTTGAAGACTATTGAATCCGGCGTCGAGTTCCTGGACTGTGACGTGGAGGACCCCAACACCGATCTCTAAATATAAAGGGTGTCGATCCTCTCTGGATCGACACCTCATGGCTTTCCTTATGACTGGCGAAAAAACTTCCATCATCGTGCTAAAAAAGAACCATTGTCCCGTTGAAGTGGTATATCCCATCTCTTCATGTACTTCCATATGGCTGTCCGGCTCAAACCGACCCGGCGTGCGACCTCCGCCTTGTTCCATTCGCATTCGTCCAGCAATTCCAGGAGCAGCGCCTTGTTCGGTTTCAGTTTTCTTCCCGCCATCCGCTTCAATCCGGGAGGAAATGATTCACCGGAGCATACCTGAATTCGAAATGGTTCCCGAATTTCAATCGGAAGATCCGCACTGTCGATTTTTTTTCTATTGCAGAGCACAAAGGCATGTTCGATGGCATTTTCAAGTTCGCGGACATTCCCCGGCCATGGATGGTCCATAAACAAATGAAGCGCTTCCTTCGATATGCCTTGAATCTGTTTCCCCGTTTTCCCGTTCATGGTTTCGATGAAGTAATCCACCAGGAGCGGAATATCTTCCCGGCGCTCTCGCAGCGGAGGAATTTTAATGGGAAAGACCTTGAGCCGGTAATAGAGATCTTCACGAAAAAGCCCTTCCCTTACTTTGGCATACAGATCCTGATGGGTCGCCGCAATGATCCGGATATCGATTTTCCGCCGTTTCGATTCCCCGACGCGCTCGATTTCGCGCTCCTGAAGAACCCGTAGAAGCTTGACCTGTATGAAGGTGCTGAGTTCCCCGATTTCATCCAGAAAAATCGTGCCGCCGGAGGCCTCCTCGAAACGCCCGCGACGATCCCGGTTCGCTCCGGTGTAAGCACCTTTGACGTGTCCGAACAGTTCGCTCTCCAGAAGGGTTTCCGTCAGTGCGCTGCAGTTCACCGTGACAAGGGGCATTTCCCGGCGGTCGCTGTTGTAATGTATCGCGCCGGCCACCAGTTCCTTCCCGGTGCCGCTTTCCCCTTGAATAAGGACGGTGGCTTCACTTGCGGATGCGGCCGAAATGGCACTGAACACCTGCTGCATGGCATGGCTTCTGCCGTAGATATTGTCCATGCAATACCTCTCGGCAAGGCGCAGCGCCGCTTCCTGGGCCCTTCGGCGGGCTTGGTTCAGTTCTGTGAGATCGGTGACAGTTTCCACCACGCCAAGAATGAAATCTTTTTCATCTCTGACGACGCTGGCGTTTTTAATCACCGGGACATCGTATCCTTCTTTGTGACGGATTTGACACTCCTTGGTTTCCGAGGTCTGTCTTTCGATGATGCCGCAACTTTTAATGCCGGCGGGGCACTCCCTGCCGAAACATCGGCTGCACTGAAGCATGTTGCAGTTCCGGCCAAGGGCCTCACTGCTCGAATAGCCGCTGATGCGCTCCATGGATCGGTTCCAGGAGGTGATTCGGCCCTCGGCGTCCATGGTGAACACGCCGTCGGCCATGGAATCGATAATCCGGTTGACAAACCGGACGTTCCACAATTCGTGTGTCTTTTCGGTCATCCTCAAAAGGCCCTCTTTTTTTACGTTACCTACCGTTACGTTTCGTTACCTTTATCTCTATGGAATGGGACGACATGATGTCAAGAGAATATTTCCATGCCGGAAGGCGCTGCGCCCTATAAACGAATCCTCTCCTCCGTTGACCTTCACCACACCCAAGAAGGACTTCCGGGTTCGAGTTTTTTTGTGACAGATGTTTCGTATTAGCAATCGAGGAAATGATAAGATAGCGTTTTTTTAAAATGGCTTTCACAGGCAAGACGTTGTGTATGGCCGAAGCTCTTGAAACAACCAAAATATAATCCAACCACCTGAACTAATAGCGTATCCAGAACGTTTGGCAAGGCATGTCAAGTTTTGATACCCCCCAAAAGCAAGAGATAGCCAGAACGTATTTGCATCCCACCTCTGTGCCAATTCATAAAAGTCTTGACCGGCCATCTCTCACTGAATGGCTGGAGGGCCAACCGCGATATATCGATTCCAAGAACATACATAAAAGGGGATGCGAGTAAAGAACTGTCCCGGTATTATAGTTGTTGCGATCATCAATTGACAATAACCACAGCGATGTTTCTGGCAGCATTCATGACCTTCTGGGACACGCTTCCGGTGAAGAATTCCGCGATGGCTGAAAGTCCCCTTCTGCCGATAACGATCATCTGATATCCCTTCTCGGATTCTGCCAGGATATCCCGGGCGATCCCCCGCCTCCTTATTTCAATTC
>JBECKW010000031.1:0-34175 GCA_040235505.1 Desulfobacterales bacterium | reverse complement strand
AAAACATGCTGATCGGGATCACCAAGCCGATTGAGGAGGCGGTCAATACCGTTCCGGGTCTGAAACGATTGCGTTCCAGCACCTTCCGGGGTGGAAGCGAACTGTCGCTGGATTTTTCCGAGAAGGCCGACATGACCGAAGCCCTGGATCAGACGCGCGCCCGCATTTCGACGCTGCTTCCGCAACTTCCCGCCGGCGTGACGATGACCGTCGAGCAGCAAACCCCGTCGGTTACCCCGGTCATCTCCTTCAATGTCACCCTGGATGCCGCCAAGGCCTCGGGGATGATCCGGAATGGCGCGGACCTCGACCAGTGGGTGAAAAACGATCTGAAACCGCGTCTTTCGAGGCTGACGGACGTATTCATGGTAACGGTTCAGGGGGCTGAACACACCCAGATCATTGTCGAGCCCGACCCGAGGCAGCTCACCGAGTCCCATCTGAATATCACCGACCTGGCAAAGAGCATCGGGGAGGCCAATGTCGTGGGGGCGGTCGGTATCCTGGAAAAGGATTACCGGCAATATGAGCTGCTGGCGTCCAATCAACTGAAGAGCATCGACGACATCAAGGCCCTGCCGATCGAGACCCGGTCGGGCAAAACCCTGCACGTCAGCGACGTTGCCAAGGTGTACCGCGGCCTGGCGGACCGGACCTCCGTGGTGACGGGAAATCTCCAGGATGCTGTCGTCGTCTCCCTTTTCATGCGGTACAAGGGAAAGGTGACCGACCTGTCCGACCGGGTGCAGCAGACCATCGACGAGGTAACGCCCAACCTGCCGCCGGGCGTGTCCATCACGCCGGTCTACGATCAGGCCGACCTGGTGCGTGACTCCCTTGGCGGCGTTCGGGATGCGATCGTGCTCGGGATGATTCTCGCCATACTGATCCTGTGGGCATTTCTCTCCTCATGGCGCATCACCCTGGTCGCCGGGATTTCCATACCGCTTTCCGTCCTGATCACCTTCGCGATCATGTGGGCCCTGGGCCAATCCCTCAACCTGATGTCCCTGGGGGGCATCGCGGTTGCCATCGGACTCATCATCGACGATGCGATTGTCGTGGTCGAAAATGTCGCCCGCCATTTTATGCTGTCCAAGGACCGGGTCCGTTCCGTTATCGAAGGGTCGCGGGAGATCTTCGGCGCCGTTGTGGGCTCGTCCCTGACCACCGTCGTGGTTTTCATCCCCCTGGTCTTTCTGGAAGGTATCGCGGGGCAGTTCTTCAGGGCCATGGCCATCTCCCTGGCCGTGGGCATCGTGGTTTCCATGGTGGTTTCGTTGACCATCATTCCCATCATATCCACCGGCAAGCTCGGCCCCCAAAGCAACGAAAAGACAAGCCGGAAATGGATGGACGGCGTTTCCGCATTCTATGAACGAAACATCCGATCCATGTTGACCCGCCCGTGGCAGACCGCCGGTATGATCGTTTTCGTCGCAGTCGTCGGCATCCTGCTGTCCATGGGACAGGGAACCGGATTCCTGCCGGCCATGGACGAAGGCGGGTTCGTCCTGGACTACGAGATGCCGGTGGGAACGTCCCTCACCGAGACCGATAAGAATTGCCGGAAGATAGAGGAGATCCTCGCCCAGACCAAGGAGGTCAAGTCCTACTCCCGGCGCACCGGCCTGGAACTCGGATTTTTCGTGACCGGGCAGTATACCGGAGACTTTCTGGTTTCATTGAAATCCGCCAAAGACCGGGATCTGTCCACCGATGACGTGATCGATGAAGCACGTCAGCGGATTCTCAAGGAGGTGCCGGAGATCTCGGTGAGTTTTGTCCAGGTCATGCAGGACACGCTCAACGATCTTGCCGGAAGTGCGGCGCCGGTGGATGTGAAGATATTCGGAAACGACTATCACGTCCTTCAAAACCTGGCGGACAAGGTCGTGGGCATCATGGAAAAGGTCAGGGGCCTTGTGGATATCGAACCGGGGGTTTCCTACGGGAGCCCCGAGATCACCTATAAAATCAATGACGACGCTGTCAGCCGCGAGGGGCTCACGGCCCAGGATGTGGAAGACCAGTTAAGTACGGCCCTTCTGGGCCAGGAGGCCACGAAAATCAGACGCAGCAACTACCTGGTGCCCGTGGTGGTCCGGTACGCAGACGCGATCCGGAAAAGCCCCCTGTGGATTTCGCAGATCCCCATCACCAACGCAGCGGGCCAGACCATCCCCGCGAGCGTGGTCAGCAAGATCAGCGAGGAGATCAATGTCAATGAACTGGACAGGGAGAATCAGCAACCCCTGGTGTCTGTGGAGGCAAACATCAGCGGGCGCGACCTCGGCAGCACTGCCGCCGAGTTGAGCGCCAGGCTTGCCAAACTGTCACTTCCGTCCGACGTCCGAATCGAGGTGGGCGGACAGGTGACCAGCCAGAAGCAGGCCTTCAGAAACCTGATGATGGTGCTGGTTCTTGCCATCGGGCTTGTGTTTCTGCTGCTGGTCATTCAGTTCCGCTCCTACCGGCTGCCCCTGGTCATCTTTTTCACCATACCGTTTTCCCAGATCGGCGCGCTTCTGGCGCTTCGTATAACCGGTACGGAGCTGAACATCTCCGCTTATATGGGACTCATCATGCTGGTGGGGCTGGTCGTTAAAAACGGGATCATCCTCATCGAATACACCGCCCAACTGCGGGATCAAGGTGTCGCGACACTTGCCGAGGCCCTTGCAATCGCGGGCCGCACCCGGCTTCGTCCCGTCTTGATGACATCCATGACCGCCATTATCGCACTCTTTCCCCTGGCCCTGAATATCGGTTCCGGCGCGGAATTGCAGCGGCCCCTGGCCATCGCGGTGATCGGCGGGCTTTCGATTTCAACCCTGTTTACCCTGGTCGTCATACCCGTTGCGCATTTGCTGATGGGCGAACCGGAACATCTCCGCCAGGTCGGCGAGGTAAAGGACGAGACATGCAACATTTAAAATATATCCATAGACTGATGGCCGCTGCCCTGTCGTTTGCGTTTTTCATGACGGGATGCGCCACCCACAAGCTGGAAGTACAGTGGACGCCCCTCGATGCATCGGCGTTCAGCAACCCCCTGACCCTGGAGCAATGTCTGGATCTGGCGGAAAAGAACGATATTCGCACCGCACAATGGAAGGCAAGGCTTCAGACAGCCCATGCCGGGCTCACCGAGGCCAGGGCGCTGCCGAATCCCACGCTGGCCCTCACCTGGGACGATATAGGCCTTAAAGACGAGGCGGGCGTCAGCGTCTCCTCTCTTACCTACGGCGTTACCTATCCCATCATGTTCTGGTGGTCGCGGGGGCTGAAGATAAAGGCGGCGAAGATCAACCAGGAGTCCGAAGCCGCGGCAGTGGCTTCCGAGAAGCGTCAGCTTGCCATCGACATGGCCTCGGCCTACTTCAACCTGGTGGCGGATCAGAGAAGGGTCGCGCTGGAGGAAAACATCGCAAAGGACGCCGGAGAACAGTACCGTCTGGCGGTGGAGCAGGGGAGCTTGAACGATATCTCAGCCTTCGCGGTGGAACAGGCGAGGCTTGACATGGCCAAGGCGGAGAGCGATTTCAAGGAGACCCAGCACCAACTGCGCACGGACCAGCTTTCCTTTGCCTTTGCCCTTGGCGCCGACCATCCCGTCTATCCGGCGGTGGTCGATTGCGGGGATGATTACCTTCAGCCCGAAGGCGTTTCAGCCCAGGATGAAACCCTCTCCGAAGGGGCGCTGAAAGCGGCGGTGGAAAAAGATCCCGACTATGTTCAGAAGAAACTGGCCGCCGATTATGCAGCGGCGAAACTGGGCATTGAAAAAGAAAATTCAATCCCCCTCGCAGACACCGTCGCGTCGGGAGGGCCGAAAGTGTCGGATGAAGGAAACAGCTCGGCCTATTCCCTGGAGGTTCCGATTCCCCTGCTGGACTGGAACAAGGCGGGGAGAGAGAACGCGCACGCGCAGCTGTTGACCTCAATGGCCGACGAAGAGCAGGCCAGACGGGATGCCGTTTCAAAAATCACATCGTCCTATGAATCGTATCGCGCTCTTGCCTGGAAATGGACGCAATACGCGAGCGGAGCGAGCGAGCAGGCTGAAAAGAACAGCAAGTCGAACATTCGGCTTTACGAGATGGGACGCATTTCCTACGGCGAGATGCTGCAGTCCCAACGCGATCTTATCAGCGTCCGGCTTGAAGCCGTGGACACCTGGCAGCAGCTGAGTACCGCCGCCTGGGAGCTGGGAATCATGATGGGCAACCTTTAGCGGCGGTTTCAGAACCTTCGCTAAAGTTCGATATTCTCGCCGGGGCGGAATTCGAAAGATGGAATTTGACAACCGCATCCCTGGACGGCTTTTGACTTTCAAAGGTCGTCCATTGGGGTTGCCCATCAGTTGCGGCCGGGCAAGGCCGTAGAGACAAGCAGGCGAGACTCCTGCCAAAGCAGCCGCCAAATACGGGCTCGGTATCAAGCCTTGCAGTTGTTAAGGTTATTCATTCCCGCAAGAAACCTTCTTGACGCCTGGTCACCTTTTCTCGTTTATTCCCTCTGTCAGGGCAATCACATGTAATATCGGACCCCGATCTATTGTTTGGGAGACGTCTTCCCTCATCAATTATTGACAAAAAAATATGTTAGAAATATACTTAGAAACTTTGTTTGATTAAATATAATGGTAACTAATAAATTTAATAGGAAAAATACGGATCAGATTACAATGCAAGACAAGTATCATTCAAAACATATCCATAACATGGATGACGGACAAGATCAGGAACAATCCGAGGACAGTCGCAGTGCAGGTCAGATAGGCGAACATGGCCAAGAGCACCTGGGGGATCAAACCTCAAAACGCCGGAATGAACGTCAAGAAGACCGGCGGGGACATCGCCGCCATGGCAATCGCGAACACCAGCCCGGAAATCGAGAACATTCTAACGGGGAGGTCGACTTCTGGTTGGAATGGCGCGAAGAGCGTCACCACTATCGGAACAGTGAAAAAATCCAGGTCGGGCAGTCGCTCTCTCCAAAGGAAATGGAGGCCTGGCGCGATTTTTTCCGTCAGACTTTCGGCGTCTTGCCTGAAAAACACTGGATTGTAGGAGGACGACGCTTCAGCCCATGGCACCAGGGCATGGATTCTTTTAATCCGTTCGTAGCCACGCTGCTCAGCAAGGGGGGGGGACTGCTGCCCCTGTATGTCCTGCACCTCATTTCTCAGCAGCCGCGTTACGGCAATGAAATCATGGAACTGCTGTCCAAACGGACCAACGGGCAGTGGGTTTCGAATCCGGGAGCCATTTATCCCCTGTTGACACAACTGGAGAAGGAAGGGTTTATCGAAGGAAAATGGGAAGACCCGGACAAGCGCACGATCCGGATTTATACCATTACGCCGGCGGGCCAGGCGGAAGTGTCCCGGATTGAAACGATTGTGATACCCAAGCTCACCGAAACCGTACAGGTACTCCAGGAGTTTATCAACGATCTGAAATCGCAACCTGTGAAAAGTGAACCAACTTCGTAACTGACCGAAAAACAAAAATAAAAATAATGAAGTGACCCGGCTCCTGCCGGGTCACTTCATTTGGGACATCACTATTGGCCCAGGCTGACCGTCAGGGCGGGGAGGGCGCCGTAGGCTCTATTCACCTGACGGTGGGCGTTAAGATTGCCACCTGAGCCCAGGAACATCCCATAGTATTCCTTACCGTCCGTCGCACCGGGGGTTCGCAGCCAGGAATCGCCATATCCCACGGTCTCCGGACCGTTACGGCCGGCGTTGACCTTGACGCCCCTGGCACGGGCATAGTCTGTCGGCACCAGGGTGGCGTTGGTGAAGTAAGAACCATTGCTGCTCGGTCCGGGAAACAGCTTGCTGGGCCCGAAATATTTAATGGCCTCCTCACCGCTCAGCACCCACACGGGATCCCGGGTGTCCATGGCCGGCGTGCTGTACAGATGCGGCTTTTCGACGAAGGGCGGATTCAAGGCGCCGAAAGGCGCTCCGATCAACTTGTCGAGAGGGGTGGGCACGATTTTGGCCTTTTCCTCGGCGGTAAACGCGGTGTCGTAGAAGCCGGTGGCATCCCCGCCGGCATTTTTTCCGCCCTGGCTGTTGAGCCATGCGCGCAGATTGCTCCGGGTCCAGTCGTTGCCGTCACCGGCATCCAGGTTGAACTGGACGCTGTCGAGTTGGGAGGCCGCCAGGAGAATCGCTTTGCCGTCCTGAATATCCAGCAGCCGCCAGTGGAGCGGATCGGCCTTGGCGCCCGTCACATCCGTCTGCGGATACCGGCCGAATCCCCTGACCACATCGTCCGTGGTGCCCAGGTCGTGGTCCTGCCCGGCGTAGAGGTTGAAGCCGTTTCCCAGCGGCACATAGGCGACCCCGTCGGCATCCACGGCTACCTTCACATCTTTTGCAAGAACGGTTCCGGCCGGATTCAGAATCCGGTTGTCGTCCGCCGTGCCGGCCGCACCGTCAAGCCCCACGATGACCCGCTTGCCGCGCCGGTTGGTCGCCGTTCCATCGCCGTTAAAGGTCCATTCGTCGGTCTCGCGGATCATGGTGTTGGTCAGGCCGACGAGCGCCTTGCTCAGATATCCGGGCTTGTACGCGGCCCGGGTGCCGAAGCCGCCCCGGGCAATCGCCGCATCGTCGGCGTGATACCCCGGATGCTGGTAAGTCCTCTGCCAGGCGTGGTTGACCACGATGGTATTTTTGAGGGGGGAATTCTGTTTGATGTCCTTGCCGAGGGTGCAGAACAGTTCTCCGGGAAACCCCACCAGCGCGATATCGCCGATCCGAAGCAGCTGCAGGGAAATCGAATAGTCGCCCCCCTCCTTGGCGGGAATCGTCGCATCACGGTAGTCGTATTGAACCTGGACGCTCTTTTCGTATGTATCGATTCCGGCCAGCGCCGTCTCAACGTCGGCGAAGTGAATCCGGGACAGGTAGATGAGCAGGTTGTAGGAATCCGAAAAGTATTCGTCCATCTCGCCGGTCATCGGGTCGCGCGTGATCATCTGGTTCTGGATCAGGGGCGCCTGATCGCCGGCCGCGCCGCTGAGCCACACGGCCACCGAGCCGGGATACTTGCGCTCGAGCCAGGTGGAAATCATGCCCGGAATGTCCGCGCTGATGCCGGTCTTGCCGTAGAGGTTGGTGTTGGCGTGCATCACGGTGCCGTGCACGGCATAGTTGATGATGAACGCCAGGGGGTTTCCGTCTTCGTCATTGAAACGGATCGCAACGAGGGCCTTGTCGGAGGGGCCGGCGCCATTGAACCCCAGGCCGACATATTCCGTGACCTTGCCGTCCTCCCCGATCCGGTTGTATACCGAACCCCGGTTGACGTTGATATAGCTCTCCGAATGACCGATGCCCACGGACGCCGCCTTCATATGGGCAAGGGCTTCGTCGGCGGCGGCCAGAAGCTGCTGCTGCGCGTAGAGCGCCCAGCGCTGCTGGTTGGTGACCTCAACCCCCTCCTCGAAACAAAGATCGATCCAGTTTTCGGAAATCTCGGGCGTTGCGTGAGAGTGTGTGGCGGTAAACAGGATCGCCTCCAGCGGCACGCCCGTGTGGCGGCTGAGATCTCGTACCAGCTGGGGCCCGAGGGAGCGGCCCGTCTCGGAGCAGACGATCAGCGTGGTGGCGCCGCCGCTGGACAGTGCGATGACGCGCACGTGCATGGGGTCGAGAACGCCGGTCATTTCGACCTTGGGCGCCCGCGTAATCGGCAGCATGTCGCCGGTGGGGGTGATGTCGCGAGCGGCGGCCCCGACCTGCAGGCTCCCGGGTGACTTGCTCGCCGCCGAAGCCCCAAATCCTGAAAACAGGCACACTATAAATACAAATGCCGTGAATATCCGCGCCACATTTCTTCTTCCCGTTTGCATCGTCACCTCCTGGTTAAGGCAAGACGGCCTCAAGTGAGCAATTTCTGTGCTTTCTAACATGTTGCATCCATGAATGGAACCTGGTGAAAACCGGCATCCGCCCTTTAAATGCGGGCGGAGGCCGGTGGCATAGCGTCCTTCACAGGGGGGTGAAGATAGGGGGGACTATGCCAATTGCGTTCAAGATAATTATTTAAACAATATTAAATCCAATATATCGAAAGTGGCAATACTTGAACAATCGGGCTTTGTCAATAGGAGTTTCATCAGGATAGAAAGCGCCTATTGACATCAAAATTGACTTGACGTATGAACGGCTGAACATATTGAACTCAATAAAGTTGCGATAAAGTACATTGAGAGCAATAGACAGACTATCAATTTCAGGAACATAAGGAACGGGTTGAATCAGGAGGCATTTATGAAATTTTTTATCGATACTGCGAATACCAAGGAAATCAAGGAAGCAAGCCTTATGGGCATGGTGGATGGTGTGACCACCAATCCCACATTGATCGCGAAAGAGGGACGCGATTTCGAGGAGATCATTCGAGAAATCTGCGAGATCGTGGACGGCCCCATCAGCGCCGAAGTGATCAGTCTCGAGACGGATGGTATGTTAAAGGAAGCACGTCACCTGTCTGGAATTCATCAAAATATCGTAGTGAAAATCCCCATGACCGTTGACGGCCTCAAGGCGGTCAAACAGCTTTCCGCAGAAGGCATTCGCACCAATGTGACGCTTGTATTTTCGCCGCTCCAAGCGCTCATGGCGGCGAAAGCGGGGGCAACCTATGTGAGTCCTTTCGTCGGACGCCTCGACGATCTATCCCAGAGCGGAATGAGCCTGGTGGAACAGATTGTCGACATCTTCGAGAACTACGCCTTCGATACCGAAGTCATTGTCGCCAGCATCCGGAACCCGCTTCATGTGTTGGATGCTGCCTTAATGGGTGCGGACATCGCCACAATCCCGTTCAATGTTCTATCCAAATTGGCGGCTCACCCCATGACGGACAAGGGAATCGAGAGCTTTCTGAACGATTGGGGAAAAAGAAAGCGCTAAATGTCTTTAATTGCCCCGGATGGGAGAATGAAATCGTCAGGTTGAGGGTGAAATTTTTCTTGACAATAAATCTCGTACGGGGTACTTGTCATCAACATTATTTAATTCAATATTATTGATATGTCGGCGACTGAGGACAATCGATCAGGACGATTTGATGACGAAGGTCAAAGAGCAAATACAAAACGACCCCACCCGGAATGACCTGGAAGACCGGATAGATTCCGAACGCAGGCACGGTTCAGGCCAAATTGGTGAAGATGGTCATGCGCATTTGGGGAAGAATTCATCGGAAGAACCTCATAAACCCGACGAACAACGGCATGGGGGTGACGACTTCTGGTTGGATTGGCGCGAAGAACACCATCACTACAGGAGCAGTGAGAATATCCATGTCGGACATACGCTCACTCCAAAGGAAATGGAGGCCTGGCGAGATTTTTTCCGTCAGACCTTTGGCGTATGGCCCGAAGAACACTGGATTGTCGGTGGACGACGCTTCAGTCCCTGGCACCAGGGCGTGGATGCTTTTAATCCGTTTGTAGCCACGCTGCTCAGCAAGGGGGGCGGACTATTGCCCCTGTACGTGCTGCACCTCATTTTTCAAAAGCCACGCTACGGCAATGAAATCATGGAACTGATGAGCAAAAGGACCAACGGCCAGTGGGTTTCGAATCCGGGAGCTATTTATCCGCTGTTGGGACAGCTGGAGAAGGAAGGATTTATCGAGGGGAAATGGGAAGATCCGGACAAACGCACGATCCGGATTTACCACATTACGCCGGCAGGCCAGGCGGAAGTACATAGAATCATAATGATTGTGATCCCAAAACTCACCGAAACCGTACAAGTGCTCCAGGAGTTTATCAATGATCTAAAACCGGAAAAAATGAACCGGTGACGTGGGGAAATCACCGATCTAACGGCGGTTGGATATGAAATGCCTTGACAAATAGCCTCGATTAAAGTAAGGCCGTTTCAATATTATTAGATTAAATAATATTCTAAATAATAAAATTGAAAAAAACAAGTTATCGCAAATTAATAATAAAGAATATGAGTGAGACTATCATATGAATAATCAACTCGGTATTCCTAAAAGTGCACTGATAGCAATTGGAGATCTACTGGACAACTGCGCCAAAATCAAACCCGGCCAGGAGGTTTTGATCCTGGCGCATATCGACGGGCTTTACGGCGGGGATAACCTGGTCGAACAGGAAGCGATGTCATGGATACGGACGGGGGTCCAGGCAAGGGGCGCCAATGCGACCATGCTCTGGATGGATGAGCCCGGCACTATGCATGAATGGCGGTTTCCCCCGATCGCAAAGGCTGCAGTAGGGGCATGCGATGTCCTGATAATGAACTCCTTCGATATCGTGACGGAGGAACATGTCGAGTATCGGGACTGGATCAACGAGAACAAAATCCGTCTGATAAGAAACTTCGCCACCACCACCGCGCTGCTTTGTTCCGACTGGGCGCAGACTCCCTATGAACTGATAAGCGAAATCCGCTATCAGGTCTCGACCCATTTCAAGATCGGTCTTCCCTGGAAAATGACCGATGTCAATGGCACCCATCTGGAGGGCACCGTTGCGCCTTCGGACAATCCGGCCTTTCCGAACTACAATGTCCGGCGCGAGATCGGTTATTACTATCCCTGGCCGGAATGGGTGCAACCCCCGGTCGTGCTGGAAAATGTCAACGGGCAGTTCAACTTCAGCTGCATGCTCAGCTGGTGGTCGCGGTATATTGACATCCCGCCGAGTTGGAACGAGCCGATCCGCCTGACCATCGAAAACTGCGAGATCAAGAAAATCGAGGGCGGTGAAGAGGCGGACAAACTTCGGGATTTCCTGGAATCGATGAAACCTCGTGTCGGCGAGGGCGTGTATAACTTCAACACGATGCATTTCGGCATTCATCCGAATGCGCGTGTCAGTGAGCAGCAGTGCCCCAGCGCGCTTTACAGAAGGGTGATAGATCACTGTCATTCCAGTAATATTCATTTTCATATCGGCGCGCCGTCGGACGGCACCGGTTCATCCGAATATCCGTACTGGATGCACATCACCGGCGATACCCGAAAATCGACGTTTTTCGTCGGCGACAAACAGCTTTACGACAACGGTTACCTGACCGTGCTCGACGATCCGGCGGTTCGTGCCGTTGCGGCCAAATATCCTGATCGGCCGGGATTGGGTTTCGTGCACAGACTGTCATAGTTGTTCAATACAAGAACTCGAAAGGACGTCAGAGTCGAAGTTAATAACGATTATATACCTATAATCCAGATAATAGTGAAAGGATGTTAAAGATGACGGAATCCATGGAGAACATTGTGGATCAGCATTACGAAGAGGAGTTTGAATTTCCTCTGTGGAAACTTATCAAACAGTGTGCTGAAGAAAAAGACATCAGCTACTCCGAGGCGTCTGAGCTGGTAGTCCCCGAGTATGTGAAAGGCATACGCTACGGTGACATAGAATACGAAGATGCGGTCATCGCGGCACGGGAGAAAGAGATGGCAGAGAAACGCGCCAAGGACAACATTGTAATGGAAGAGAAACAGGCAGGCAAGCAACTGAAGGAGGTTTGATTTGGCTTTAGATAAAATAGCAGACAAGGTTATCGATACCGATTTGCTGGTGGTCGGCGGAGGCACCGGCGGCTGCCCCATGGCTGCCAAGGCGGCCGAGCAGGGCTTAAAGGTCACGATTGTCGAAAAGTCCAATACCAAACGCAGCGGCAATGTCGGGCACGGCATCGACACCTATGGGATATTTGCCCACGGCATTTCAGTGATTGATGCCGTAAGGCTGTGGCAGAAGAAGGACATGCAGGGCGTCAACGGGCCGGGGCGATGGGTGAACTCCAACATCGATTATGTACTTTTCAAGCAGGGATTCTGGGCGCTGGATGAGTTGGAGCGACTCGGTGTTCCGATGAAGTGGGATAACGGTAAATACTACTGGACGCCCCATCTTCTCCGGGCGCCGGGCGTCAAAGCAGGGCTCCGGGTGCACTGGCAAAACGTCAAGCCGATCATGACCAAGATGGTGAAGGATCGTGGCGTGGAAATCCTGAACCGTGTGATGGTCCTCGACCTGCTTACGAAGAATAATAGGGTTACGGGCGCGACCGCGGTCAACACGCGTACGGGGGAGTTCATTGTCATCAAGGCGAAGGCCGTTGCGCTGGCTGCCGGCTTCCTCTGCCGTTGCTTTGAACCGGAAACTCCCACCAGTTATAAGTACAAGTTCAGATACCACTATTGCCCGGCGAGCATCTCCGGAGACGGTTTTGCCATCGCATACCGGGCCGGAGCGAAACTGGCCAATATGGACATCAACGCGTGGGGGTTCAGAATCCGCGATGATGCGACCATTTCATTCGGAAACTTTCCGAACAACGACGGAACCCCTTCGAAGGTATTCAACTGGAAGGGAGAGGAACCGCCCTCTTACTACTACACAAAAATTGCCGGATATGATGAGGCGGAGCATATCGGCATGGCGCCGTTCTACCAGAGCCTGAATCATCTGACCGATGACTATCAGAAGCGCCTGGAGCTGAACTACAACGACGAGTGGTTGCTGGCGTTCAAGACCGCTGAAGACCGGAAGTTCAATCCCAGAACGCACTGGTGGGAGTTTGGAAAAAACAAGCCGCTTCAGTTCATGATGCCCCAGGGGGTTGCCACCGATGAACACTTCAGGTCTTCGGTGGATGGCCTTTACGCTGTCGGCGACAACGCCGCCGGTGTGGGGGGCGCATACGGCGCCTGCATTTCCGGATTGGTGGTTGGCGATACGGTCAGTTCCTACATCAGTGAGCACGGAGAACCCGACATCGACGAGGCCCAGGTGGAGAGCCAGAAGCAGAAAGCGCTGGCGCCCCTTGCCGTCGAAGACGGTGCGGAGTTTATGGATGTCGAGTGCGCCATTCGATACATATGCGAACGGTATGTCGGCAACATGAGATCCGAAGGAATGATGCGGGAAGGGGTCAGGCGGCTTAATACTTTGAGAAGAGAGTTTGCGAATAAGATAGAGGCCAAAAACCCCCACTACCTGATGAGAGCGCATGAAGTCAGAAACATCATGGACCTGGCTGAGCTTCACATTCATGCCTGCCTCAACCGGAAGGAAACACGGGGCGGTTTTGTCCGGGTGGACTATCCGGAGATGGATCCGGCGTGGAATCAAAAGGTTACTCTCCAACGAATGGAGAATGGGAAATCGGTGCTTGAAATCGGTGAGATGCCGGATTTGAAGCAGGAATACATAGATGCTGAGGAGGGGGAGAAATAAAATGGCTGTTGTGAAGATAAACTACTCCAACTGTATCGGCTGTAAAAAGTGCTACGACCTGTGTCCGATGGATGTTTTTACCTGGGATGAGGAGGAAAAAAGACCGGTCGTATCCTATGAAGAAGAATGCTGGATGTGCGGCATCTGCTGGATGGACTGCCCGAAACGGACCATAGACATTCGTCTCCCGGCCTCAAACTGGTGATGAGAGGGATACCTGTTTATGGAGTTACCAAAAGAGCAAAATGCTGACTGTTAAATTTACCCGAGTCCCGGTGGCAACCGCACCGAAATCTCTACCGAGGAGGAGTTGATGCAGGAAAAAACCGCTCATAGCTACATGCCCCTCATTATATGTTCGATAGCGTCCTTTATAACGCCTTTCATGGGGTCGGCTGTCAACATTGCACTGCCGGTTATCGGCGATGGGTTGAAAGCGAACGCCGTCATTCTGGGTTGGGTGGCCATGTCCTACAACCTTGCTGCCGCCATGTTTCTGCTGCCGTTGGGCCGGCTGGCGGACCTCAAGGGAAGAGAAATACTCTTCAGGATCGGCCTGGGAGTTTTCGGGCTTTGTTCTCTGGGATGTGCGCTGGCCTGGGATCCGTACTCGCTTGTGGTGTTCCGGTTTTTTCAAGGCCTCGGCGGCGCCCTGCTGTTCGGGACCTCAAACGCCATTCTTTCCGCGTATTATCCGAAGGAAGTGCGCGGTAAGATGCTTGGCATATGTGTCAGCGCCCTGTACCTGGGGATGGCGCTCGGGCCCACGATCGGCGGATTTATGACCAGTGCCTTCGGATGGAGGGCCCTGTTCGGCTTTGTACCCTGTTGACCCTTGTGGCTGCATTACTGGCGGTTTTCCGTATGCGCAATCTTCCCGTGGATGTACCGGGCAAGCTGGATCTGTCCGGCTCCATTGTATACTGCGTGGCGCTGACATTGATCATGTTCGGGTTTTCGAGCCTGCCGGCTTTCACCGGCGTCATATACATGGTGCTGGGCATTGCGGGCTTTTTTGCCTTCGGCCTCATCGAGCTCAAAGTCAAATCGCCCATCCTCGATATTCGGATCTTCCGCGGCAACTATCCGTTCATTTTTTCAAACCTGGCGGAACTCATCGCCTACAGTGCGACATTCGCTCTGGGATTCCTGCTCAGCATATACCTGCAGAGTATAACGGGCATGAGCCCGGGTGAAGCAGGTCTTACCATGGTGATCCAGACCGTTCTCATGGTTCTGCTTTCCAAGTCCACCGGGAGCCTATCCGATAAAGTGGACCCTGCCATAATCGCCGCTGGTGGTATGGCGGTGACCGCTGTGGGGCTTGGGACGTTCATCTTTCTCACTCCGGAGACACCGGTATGGTGGATTATCGTGTGCATGGGGATTGTCGGAGTGGGGCTTTCATTTTTTATCTCGCCGATTACGAATGCGGTGATGAGCTCCGTGGAGAAAAAGGATTTCGGGCTCGCATCCGCCACGCTGGGCAGCATGCGGACACTGGGCATGAACTTTTCAATGGGGATCATCCTGATGCTGTTTACGATTAATCATGTACAAAAAATCGGGAGATCGATACCAAAGGAATCCTTCGAAGCGTTCTTGAAAACAACAAAGGTCGGTTTCACTATCTTTGCAGTGCTATGCCTGTTTGCCATTCTTTCACTGATTATAAGGGGCAGGGTGAGAGAAAGGGCGGCGCCTGAATCCGGCATGCCTGAATCCGGACAGAAGGAAGCTGCCGGGCTCTAATTTTCCCGAAAGAAACGAAACAGAAGTCGATGCGAACCCGGTCACATCCCTGGAAATGACCCGGGTGAAGAGGTGATGTCTATTCTTAGGTTGGCCCTGCAACGGTGGCGACAGCACCGTCTGCAGAGATGATATCCACGTTTTCAATTATAGGGAGGGAGAAGAAAGAAAATGAAGAAATGCTTTTTGTTCGTTCTATCAGTCGCCCTGGCGTGTGTGTTGACCGCCACCGGGAGTTGGGCCCAGGAAAGTACCTCGAAAGATGAATTCACACTCGAGGAGATCACGGTGACGGCGGAAAAACGTTCCGAAAACCTTCAGCAGTTGCCGAGTTCGGTGGTGGCCCTGCCGGGCAACAATCTGGCCACGCAGAGCAAGATCACAACCCGGCAGATTCTCGAAAACGTTCCCAACGTCACATTCCGCACGAGCTCTGACGTCAATCCCGACGGCAACATCGCGATCCGCGGCATCCAGCGTACCCAGGACAACTCCGGCAATAACGACGTCCTTCCCGCCGCCACCGCGATCTATGTGGACGGTATTTACGAGGGAATCGGCGGCCACTACGATGTCAACCGGGTGGAGGTGCTGCGTGGACCCCAGGGAACCCTGTACGGGCGTAGCGCCACCGGCGGCGTGATCTCATTCTACACCAACGATCCGAAGCTGAACGAGTTCAGCGGCAATTTATCCTTTGAAGTGGGGAATTACAACCTTCTCAATGCGGAGGATGTTATCAATATACCGATCGGCGATAAAGTCGCAATTCGCGCTGCGGGTCATTATTATTCCCGGGACGGGTATTTCGATAAAGAGGGCCAACAAACCCAGACCAAAGAGGCCCGGATCAAGGCTCTTTTCCAGCCCACCGACCCGCTCAAGATCGTGCTGAGCGGATCGATTCAAAAGACCGTGGACTGGGTCGGCGGCAGCGTGCCGGTGGTGAATGATAAAGTGCCGGGTGAAGTCATTGCCAGCGTAACTCCCATGTCCCCCACAGCGGACGGTCCGAAAATATACAAGCAACTCGGTCTCAACGTCAATTATGATTTCGACAGCAGCACTCTGACCTGGATCGCGGGTTACCATAACTTTGACTATTCTGGAAATGGTGTGGTGCAAGTCTGGGGCAACCCGCATGATGGGCTCTACTCCTATTTCCCGGACAAATACCCCACCGATTGGTCTCACACCGAGGAGCTTCGATTGGCCTCGAACACGGACAAAGCGCTTTCATGGCTTGTGGGTGCCAACTACTTCAAGCATGAGTTCGACAGTCATCAGGGCGGCGTCCAGATTGGCGCCGCAAATGTTCCCTACAACGAGGTTGAGTGGAGCAGACGGTTTTACTCCGGAAATATTCAAAACTACGGGCTTTTCACTGAAGAAACCTACAAAATTACGGACGATTTCCGCGTAACGGCCGGCCTCCGGTATGATAAAACCAAACTCTATAACGAAATGCTGTTTGAAGAGAACGTGAATTACTTCGATATAAATGTTAATCAGGCCCGTACATATCCCGCGGATTGGGCCGGGGGAATTCTTCCCGAAGACCAACGAAAGCAAGATTTTGACAATATCACCTATAAACTGCGATTCGAGTATAACCTGACACCGGACAACATGATTTACTTCGTGACCGCAACGGGCTTTTTGCCCGGATCCGTGGCCACCGGGCCCCAGTTCGGGCCTGGCCACGTGCTGACAGGATTTGACGTCCGGGTGCTCGATGAGCAGAAGCTGACCAACTATGAACTCGGCACCAAGAATCAGTTCCTGAACAATACCCTTCGGGTGAATGGTGCCATATTCTATTACGATGAAAGCGGATATCCCCAGGCGTATAACCTTTCGGACGGAATGCCCCCGAACTTTGCCATTGTCACGGTGCCGGTGGAGGTTTACGGCGCGGAGGCGCAAGTCGAGTGGCTCCTGACGATGAGTGACAAACTCGATCTCAGCGCCGGTTACCTGCACACCAAAATCACGGGCTCCGACCCGGCAACTGTCACCTGGTCGATAGGCGGCCAGGATGTCGTGTCTTCCGGCGCCGATGCCGCTTATTTAGGTGAAATGCCGGCGTATCCGAAATTCCAGGCGACCGCGGCCTATGAACATACCTTTACATTGGCCAACGGTTCTACCCTGGTACCTCGCGTGGAAGTGATTTATAAGGGCGAATATTATCTGGACCAACTGGCCAAATGGCAGGTCGACCAGGGCCTGGAGGCATGGGACAAGCAGGACGCCTTTGCGCTCTGCAATGCAAACCTCGCCTGGACCTCGGCCGATCAGAATTACTCGGTAAACCTGTGGATACGGAACGCATTCGATGAGGATTACCTGAACTCACTGCAACTCGCAAATGCGACTTACATGGCTGACGTCGGTGACCCCAGAACCTTTGGTGTTTCCATGAGCGTCAAGTTTTAACTTCGGTTGAAATAAGCGAAAAAGAAAACCTCTCCCGCCGAAAGTGGTCGGGAGAGGTTTTTTTATTTGGTTCTTTTCCAACTAAATTGGAGAAGAACCTTTTATTTTACTTCACGGTTGTCCACAACAATGGAGCCTTCACGCAGGACAAGGCAGACGCTGTCAATGTTGCCGATATCCTCTGCCGGATTCTTCTCCAGCACCAGCAGATCGGCCATGGCACCGGCACGAACCGTTCCAATCCGCGTCTCCATGCCGACCATCCGCGCGTTGTTGGATGTGGCACAGCGGATTGCTTCCAATGGTGTCATTCCAATATTGTAGACGTATTCCGCCATTTCTCCCCATAGGGATTTCCCCCAGGGCACAAAGGGGCAGCCGGCGTCGCAGCCCATTCCGAAAGGAACGCCGAACTCGTAGGCTGACTTCAGCAGGTTGATCGTGGAGTCGATTCCGCTGTCCGGACAGCCGTTGGCGATGCGCATCGGATCAAACGCCCGGGGTGCCGCAATCGTCGGAACAAGCCAGACATTGCGCTCACACATTTTGACGAACAGCTTTTGGTATTCAGTCAATTCGAATCGTTCTGCACTGATGTTGACCAAGTGGTGGATTTCGTCCGCACCATAGTCAAACACCATATTGGCCTGCATCAAATGGTCCACATGGCAGGCAACCGGCAAGTCAAACTTATGGGCTTCTTCAATAATGGCTTTGATGATTTCAGGCGCCAACGCTTTGGTCTTTTTGGGCCAGAACATGATGTGCGTGTCGCAAACGACGATCTTGAGAAAATCCATTCCGGCATCTACGGCCTCGCGAACCATCGTTCTCGCCTCGTCCGGAGTCTCGGGATAGGCGCCACAGTTGTCCACGGTATCTTGATCGGCAGCCCATACCGTCGTTGCGGGATGAGAGTCGCCGCGCATGAAGCTTTTGCCGGAGCAGATGATGCGCGGGCCTTGCAGCTCACCGTTATTGATCTTATCGCGCACCATCGCCGAGTCAACCATGTAGTCGCCGCAACTTCGGATGGTCGTGATCCCGGCTTCAAGAGCAAACTCGCGCATCTGTTCATAGTTGTTTGAACGCTGCGCGCTGTCAATGCCGGGACGGTCCCTGAAAGGATGATCTCCTAAATGGGCGTGTGCCTCGATAAGGCCGGGCATCAGGGTTTTACACTTCAGGTTGATCACCTGAGAATCTTCCGGGATGGCTATATTCCTTCCGATCGCTAAAATCTTCTTACCCTCGATGAGTACCTTTTCCCCCTTTCGCGGAGTCGCGCCGGTACCATCTATCAAGGTCGCATTGATGAGCGCTAACATAAAGCACTTCCTTTCGTCGCGATGCGATTACATCGACATCATTTAACATATCTGGAGCAAACGTTTCTAAATAGACGCTAATAAAAAATACATCAATTAAATTGTTTACGGTCATCATCCAAGCAACCGGACCGCCTCTCTCATGGCGCTGCCGATGCTGATCCCGTTGGGACAGACGCGTTCGGCCGTCGAATAATCGTTTCGCGCCAGCGCGTTTCGGACCGTCTCGGGGAGGTTTCGGAAAAGCTGTTTGGCCTGGTCCCGCTGGCCGTAGCTGTTGTAATACATCATATAGCGGAGGACGTCGGGTATCCGGCTCTCGGAAGAGAAGACGGACTCACACCGCCTGCAGGCCTGGCAATAAAGATGGCAGGTGTCCTCAGCCAGCCGGGAAAGCACGCTCCGGTCCAGGGCCGATAGCGTTTTAGCGTCTGTCGCGGCAGCCAGGTTGTCCCTCAGAATGGTCAGATTGCTGATTTGGGAAACCACAGCGGTCACCCGCTGATCTTCCCAAAGAACTTTCAGTTTGGCCTGTTCGAGGGTATATCCCTTATCCATGAAATGCTGCATGGCCGAAAGCTCTTCGGAACCCTTCAGCGGCGTTCCGCTGAAGCGCTGGGCCTGGGATTTCATGGCAATGAATCCGACCTCGGCTTTGGCAAGGGCATCCATGCCTTTCTTGATATCGTCGTTGTTCATGGTGCGGTAATTGTATGCCGTCATGATGGCGTCGATCCACCCGGCTTGCGCCGCCGCCATCATCAGCGGACCGACATTGAGGTGCGCGCTGAAGCCGAAAAATTTGATTTTTCCCTCCTTTTTTTTCTGCGCGGCCCAGGCTTTCATCTCCGGTGTCAGGACTTTTGGGTCCTGCAGCTCATGAATAAAATAAAGATCGATATAATCGGTTTGGATCCGTTCCAGGGATTGGGCCAGATGGGTCTCCATTTCCCCGGGCGTGGTGGAGTGAGATGCCTTAGTGACAAGAAAGATCTTTTTCCGGTCGTCCGGATATTTGCTGAAATATTGACCGAGACCGATCTCGCATTTCCCGTTTTCGTAATCGCTGGCGGCATCCCAATGGGTGATGCCCATTTTATAGGTCATCCGGAGCAGACTCTGATTCATCGTCCAGTCGATCCCGCCCAGGCCCAATATGGGGAGGGAAATGCCGGTTTTCCCGAGGCTTCGCATGGGAAGTTTTTTAGGGGCGGTGGTTTCGTTTCCATCGGCGGCTTCAGAGAGGCCGGATATCCCGGGAGACAATACCAGCGAAGCACCGGCGGCGGCCGTTTTTATGAAGGTTCTTCGGTCCATATGGGGTTTTTTCATTTTCATGGGAGATGCCTCATTTGAACATGAAACTTTCTTGACAAAATGTCTGGGTTGAATTATAGCCAGTCCAATAATATTTAAATCAATATGGTTATAAACAATATTTTGGAGGTTGGCAAGTTGAAAGGCCTGTCATGAAGAAACTGACCATCGGGCAGTCCCGGATTCTCGAGGAAATGGAGTTCTGGCCAATGTTTTTCCACCAGGTCACGGGTGTCGTTGATCTCTTATTTCGATCAGTTGGAATGCCTGCAGACCGAAACCATCGGCCGACCAAAACGGCGTGGGGCGTTTTCCAGCCGCACCACCGTGCAGGTTCTCATTGTGATTTCTAAATGCGGTTAGAATCACAGATCATGCAACCGGTTTTACGTTTGCATTACAAAATAATGACGGCTGGCAATAATTACTTTACATCTTGGAGATATTAGTAATCAATGGCAATAGTAGAACTTTCAATTGATCAAATGGACAATTTATCTTCAGGACGTGTAAAAGCAAATTCATTTAAAGGGGAAAATAATGCATAAGGACGCCAAAAATGACCTGAATCTTATCGCAGTTGAAAACCCTGAAGAATCGTCACAGAAAAAAGAGGGGGTGTCGCGTCGAAAATTTCTGTCAGGAACCGGTACTGCGGCGTTGACAATGGCTGCAACCGGTTTGGTGGGAGGCCGCGCGTTGGGCCGGACAAGCGATGCCCAGCCTGCCGGGAGTGAACAGCCTCCGACAAAAACAACTGCTGCAAAAGCGGCGAACAGCCTGAAATATCCGCATCTGTTATTGCCCATGAGAATCGGCAATCATGTTTTAAGAAACCGGATTATCGCCACGCCGTTCGCACCCCACTATCTCGTCGGGCCGGATGGCAATCCCACCGAGGCCATTATGCACGGGTATGCCAATACGGCACGGGCCGGAGCGGCGCTCGTCGTCCTGTCGCAGCCCATCAACATTCACCCCCAAAACGAAGAAGATGTGTTAAAACTCCTGAAGGAACATCCGGATGTCGTCAATCCGGACCACGGCACCAATGCCGGCCATTTTCCGACATGGGACATGGCGAACGCCGGAACCCAGAACCTGATGTCCCAGCTGACGGAAGCGATTCATTTCTATGGCGCTCTGTGTCTGATGAAACCGTGGATGAGACTGCCGCAGGGTTTTGATGTCAGCGCCAGCGGGAAGGCGGCATCCATTGCCGGTACCAGAAATTCGGAGGTCTCCGGCGCCGTGGTGACCGGAGCGCCGGCCCAGCAAGAGAAGAAGGAAGCCACCGAAGAGGTACTCGAGAAGCTCATTGAAGACACCGTGCTTCAGGCTGTTTTGGCCAAGGAGTGCGGCTTTGACGGCCTGTGGCTGCATGCCGCATACCGTGAACCGCCGACCGCCAGAATGATGTCTCCGCTGACCAACCATAGGACGGATAAATACGGCGGCAGTATCGAAAACCGGGCCCGGTTCAACATTCAGCTTTTTGACGCAATCAAGAAACGGTGCGGCCAGGATTTCTTCCTTATGCTCGCCATGAGCGGCTGTGAACCTGGCGGCGGCTATACGTTGGACGATGGGGCGGAATTCGCCAAGCTGTACAACGGGCACATAGATCTGTTGGAATTGAAAGGAGATCCCGGAGAAAGAGATTCCACGCCGTCCAATTTTGTTCCGGGACGCACGCCGTTTCTTTTCATGGCGGAGCACTATAAAAAGAAGAAGGTGGGTGTTCCGGTCATCACAAGCGGCGGATTTACGAATCTTGACTGGGCCGAGGAGGCCCTCGCAGCGGATCAGTTGGATGCCATCGGCATGTGCCGGGCGCTGATCACCAACCGGAATCTGATCCAACTGGCCGTAGAGGGCAGAAACGAGGACGTGCTGCCCTGTATCCGGTGCAACGGCTGCTACGGCAACGGTCCTTTCAATCCCTGGAACAGCACTTGTGCGATAAATCCTGTCTATGGATTGGAACACAAGATCGATCGCATGATTTCACCGCCTGCGGCCAAGAAGAAAATCGCGGTGATCGGCGGCGGGCCGGCCGGCATGAAAGCTGCGCTGGTCGCCTCCGAAAGAGGACACACGGTCATCCTGTATGAAAAGACCGATCGGTTGGGCGGAGATTTCAAACTCTTTGAAAACGTTTCCTTCAAATGGCCGCATAAGGACTACAAAAATTACATGGTTCGTCAGGTCGGCAAGTCGGGAATCACTGTCCGTCTGAATACCGAGGCGGATCCGGGCATGATTGCGAAAGAGGGCTACGATGCGGTGATCGTTGCCATCGGTGCGGATCCGACCGTTCCCGATCTGCCCGGCATAAAGGGCAGGAACGTTGTTTATGCGCCGGATGTTTATGGGAAGGAAAAAGCCCTCGCCAAGGATGTGGTGATTATCGGCGGCGGATCCATGGGAGTGGAAACGGGCATATTTCTGGCCGATCAAGGCCACAGCGTAACGGTATTGGAAGCGGCCAATGTGATGGCGGGGGATGCCGCCCGCAGCCATTTCTACGAGAGGCTTGTGTATACATGGGAGCAACTGCCGAACTTCAAACCGATCGTCCAGGCCCGATGTAACGGGATCACTGAAGGCGGTGTCACCTACCTCGACGCCGATGGGAAACAGCAGTCGATCAAAGCGGGCACCGTCGTTGTGGCGATGGGTATGAAAGCCAGGGCCGATCAGGCCCTGAAGTTCAATGGAACAAGCCCCTGGGTCTATCGGGTGGGAAACTGCCAGGAGGCCGCGGACTTGCGTTGTGCCATACGGAGCGCATTCAGCGCCGCGTCCATGATATGATTGTATTCGGTTTTTTATCCATAGACGCTCTTTGCATTCCTTGCGATGACCCGACCAACGAATGGGTGGCTCCAAAAAAATCTGGAGGAGACATGAAGGCTAATAAGGTAATTCTGATGTTTATCGCGGCCGTGGTCGCAAGTGTTATGATGATCGCTTCATCCATGGCTCAAAGCCCGCAGGTCAAGACTACGTTTATTGATCTCGGCGTCTGGGCTGCGAGCGTTACCGATCGTGCCGGCATCAAGATCCCCGTGCCCAGCGTGCTTTATGAACCGGCCACGCCGGGTGAAAAAAGCCATATCGCTATCCTGGTCATGCATCCGAGAAAGGATTATTTGACGAACCCCGTTGGCAGCGAGTTGGCAAAGCGGGGATATCGGGTGCTCTGTGCCAATAGCGACGTCGTAAAGACGCAGTTCAGCAGAGACACCACCATGGACGGGTTTGTGGGCGATGTCGGATTCGGCGTGGCATATCTCCGCCAATATCCCGGGGTCCGGAAAGTGATCCTGTTAGGATACGACAGCGGCGGAGCGCTGATGACTGCCTACCAGAACATCGCCGAAAACGGCCTCAAAGCATGTCAGGGGCCGGAAAAGATATACAAGTGTTCCCCCGACCGCCTTTCGGGGTTGATCCCGGCAGACGGCGTGATGCTGCTGGATTCGAACTGGGGAATCTCGGCAGCCGTGTTGTTCTCGATCAATCCGGCGATTGTAAACGAGAAAGACGGGCAGACGCTGAATCCGGAACTGGACATGTACAACCCCGCAAACGGGTTCAATCCCGATGGGTCGGCCTATAGCGAAGAATTCATCCAAAAATTTCTAAGTGCGGAAGGGAAAAGGAACAACCGGTTGATCCAGACCGCTCTGGACAGGTTGACCGCAATCGACGCCGGGAAAGGTACCTATACCGATAACGAGCCGTTCATTGTGCCCGGCGCCGCACCCGGCTCCGTCAATCTGATCGCCCAGGACATCCGTTTGATGTCCCGAACCCGCAAGGCATGGCCGCTCCTGCACCCCGACGGCACTATCTCCACGCAGGTGATTCACTCGGTTCGTGTGCCGGAAAATCAGAAATCCCTTACCGGATCGTTCAAGAGCGGAGCGCTGCAAGCGACCGTTCGTGAGTTTCTCAATATGTACGCAGTTCGTGTGACCGACGATTACGGCTACGACGAAGACTCCGTGCACGGCATCGACTGGTCATCGAGCTATAGCAACGTGCCGGGAAATATCGATGGCGTCACCGTTCCCACGCTGGTGATGGGGATGACAGGCGACTGGAATTTCCTGGCTTCGGAGACCATTTATGAGAATGCCAAAAGCGCCGACAAGACGCTGGTGTTTGTGGAAGGTGCAGGACCCAGTTGTGACACCTGCAAGAAATGCGAAAAAAATCCCGGCCAATTCGGAGATACTCAGAAAACGACCTATGACTACGTTGACAAGTGGTTGAGTCAAAAGGGTCGGTTCATGGATGTCGAAAAACCGTAACAGAGAACTTTGATAGATAGATTTGCCGGAGGGAGTGAATCATGGAGAAAGAAGTCAAAAGCGATCAGAAGCATGACACGGCGGAGAACTCCGCAGGGTCGTCACAAAAACAAGATGGACTGTCACGTCGAAAATTTTTATCAGGCACCAGCGGCGCGGCCCTGGCGATTGCGGCAACAGGTCTGGTGGGCAGCCGCGCCCTGGGCCGGACGAGCGATGCGCCGTCCGGGGAAGAGGCCGCCGAAAAGCCCCAGGCCCGGCCAACCACGGCCGCTGCGAAACCGGTGAAATCCCTGAACTATCCGCATCTGTTATCGCCGATGAAAATCGGCAATCACGTTCTGAAAAACCATATCATCGGCACCCCGGGCTCCGCCCACCTCCTGCTCCAAGGGCCTGAATTATATCCCAATGATGCGATGATCGCCAATTTTGCCAATGTCGCCCGGAAAGGCGCTTCAGTGGTCGTCTTATCACAGGTGACCAAGGTGCATCCCGAATATGAGTTAGATGTACTCAAACTTCGGAAGAAATATCCGAACCCTATCAATCCGGACCACGGCACGGATGCCGGCCATTGGCCGGTTTGGGACCTGGCCAATGCAGGTTGCCAGAACCTCTTCTCCCAACTGACGGAAGGTGTTCATTTTTACGACTCGCTATGCCTTGCAAAACCGGATATGTGGATGCCGGCCGGCTATGACGTCAGCCCCGGTAAGATAAAACAAATCGAGGTCTCGACCCGAACGAGGGAGACAGTCGGTGCCACGGCGATCGGCGCTCCGGCCGAGGAAGCAAAAAAAGAAATTTCCGAAGAACAGCTGCAGGATATCATTGACAAAGTTCTGCTCCAGGCAGTTCTCATCAAAGAGTGCGGCTTTGACGGTATGTTCATTCACTGTGCTTACCGGGCAGCCGTCACGGCCAGAATGATGTCTCCGCTCACCAACTTTCGGACGGATAAATACGGCGGCAGCCTGGAGAACCGGGCCCGTTTCTGTATCAACCTGTTCGATGCCATCAAGAAGCGGTGCGGCGAGGATTTCTTCCTCATCGCCAGCATGAGCGGCTGTGAACCCGAGGGCGGTTATACGCTGGATGACGGTGCGCAGTTCGCCAAGCTGTTTACCGGGCATGTCGACATGATCGACCTCAAGGGCGATCCGGGAGATAGAATCGGCACCCCGCCCTACTTCATGAAGGAACGCACGCCGTTTCTCTATATGACGGATCATTACAAGAAAAAGGGCGTGACGCTGCCGCTCAACAGTAACGGGGGGTTTACGAATCTGGACTGGGCCGAGGAGGCCCTTGCCGCCAATAAAACGGACACCGTCGGCATGTGCAGGGCGTTTATCTGCAATCGCGATATCCTCCACCCGGCCGTCGAGGGCAGAAGTGAGGATGTTCGGCCCTGTATCCGCTGCAACCGCTGCTACGGCAACGGCTCTTTCTACCCCTGGAACAGCACCTGCGCCGTGAATCCCGAATGGGGGCTGGAGCATAAACTCAGTCAAATGATTTCGCCGCCGACGGACCAGAAGAAGGTTGCGGTGATCGGAGGTGGTCCGGCGGGCATGGAAGCCGCACGGATCGCCGCCGAAAGGGGACATACGGTCACCCTGTATGAGAAGAGCGGTCAGCTGGGCGGGATCTTTAATGTGTTTGACAACGTTTCCTTCAAGTGGCCGCATAAGGACTTCAGGGATTACCTTGTCCGCCAGGTTGGAAAGTCGAAGGTGACGGTCCGCCTGAATACCGAGGCGGATCCCGCCATGATCGAGCGGGGTGGCTACGATGCGGTCATCGTGGCGATCGGTGCGGAGCCGATTGTCCCGGACATTCCCGGCATCGGGGGTAAAAACGTTATTTATGCCGTCGACGCCCACGGGAAGGAAAACACCCTCGCCAAGGACGTGGTGATCATTGGCGGCGGATACGTGGGCACGGAAACCGGCATGCATCTGGCGCAGAAGGGCCATCGGGTCACCGTGCTGGAAGCGGCGAAGGTCCTGGCCGGGGATGCCGCACGCTTCAAATTCTACTCTGAGTTTCAGTACACCTGGGAGCATCTGTCGAACTTCAAACCGATTCTGCAAGCCAGCTGCAATGCAATCACGAAAGATGGTGTGACCTACATCGACGCAGACGGCAAGCAGCAGTCGATCAAAGCCGGCAGCGTGGTGGTGGCGGTGGGCATGAAGCCCAGGACCGACCCGGCCTTACAGTTTGCCGGGATCAGCAAGTGGTTCTATAGGATCGGGGACTGCCAGGAGGCCGGTGATGTGCGAACGGCTATTCGGTCCGCCTTCAGCGCCGCTTCCATGCTCTGATTCGTTTATCGTGATTTTCGGGGAGGAAACCGCCATGAGGTTGAGACACTGGTTCTGGATAGCGTTGATGATCGCATTAAGCTGTGGATCCGGAATGACGGCCCAGGCCGGGCAGCTTCTTGCCGGCGCAGCCAGGATATCGATTACACCGACCGCCGACGAGTTTCCCTACGACGGTCCCCGGGACCGCCAATTCGTAGGGGTTCATGACGAAATTTATACGCGCGCGCTGGTGCTGGCCGACGGCGAGCAGCAGGTGGCGATTGTCATTATCGATGTAACAAGGGTCCCGCACCCGGTTGAGACCGTCAAGGCGATCGCACAGGAGCTGTCCGTGCCGGCTTCCAATGTGCTTGTCGCCGCGTCGCACACCCATGATGTGCCGCTGGTCGAATATTACGAGGGTAAGCCGAACAAGGAACAGCGAAAAGAGATAGAGCGCATTCAGCGGGCGGCCGTGCAGGCCGTACGCCAGGCGAAGGCAGCGCTTGAGCCGGCGCGAATTGCTTTCGCGCGGGGCGAGGCCTGGGTGAACTCAAACGGCGGCAGCTATATGAAGGTTGATAAAAACGGCAAAATGAATGTGCAGGACGGCCTCTATTTCCCCAAGGGCCCGTCGGACAAATCCCTCGATCTGATTCGGGTCGAGAGCCTCAAGGGAAAACCGCTGGCACTGCTGGTAAATTATGCGACCCACGGCGAAGTAATGTTCCGGAGTGTCACCAAAGATAGCGGATACGAGGTCAGCGGCGATTTACCGGGTGCTGTGGCGCATCTTCTAGAGAAGAATCCTGCCGCTGCGCCGGTCGTACTTTTCACCAGTCCGGCGGAAGCGGATCAACGGCCGTTGTTTACATCACTCCAGCCGGGTGACAAGTGGTTGGCCGATGCGGACGAGGGTGCTGCAGGGTGGGCGCTGCTCGACGCACAGGCACGACGGCTGGCAGAGTCGGTGTTCGATACACTCGACGGCATGCCTCCCGGCGCTTCCGATGTGAACATAACGGCCTCGGCCGGGTCAGTCACCTGTCCCGGAAAAACGGTCGGTCCCCCGAAAGAAAATGCACCGGCGGAGTCCGCAGTGCCGCCGGTAAACATACCGCTCTCGATGATTCGGATCGATGATATTGCGCTGGCCGGTATCGGTGGTGACGTCGCCAACGAGATCGGTCAGCATTTCAAGAATGCTTCTCCGCTGGCCCACACCACCGTCATCACCATGACGTCCGGCTACATCGGGTATATCATGACGGATGCCTATTATGAGGACCATGGATTCGGGGAGGCGAGCGGGGTGGGGAAATCGCCCCTCAAGGCCGGTTGCGCGGAGCCTGCAATCATCAAGGGGCTGCTTGATCTTATGGGGAAGGGAACAAAATGAAAAAAAATATGGCAGTTCTGAAAGTGATTGCGACCGTGGCACTGGTTCTCCTGTGTGCCACTCTATCCATGGCGCAGGAGCAAAAGACAAAAGCCACTTTTGTCGAGGTCGGTCCGAATGTGCCCGGCGTGATGTACGAGCCGGTTACGCCTGGCGAAAAGAGCCAGATTGCTATCTTGATGATGCATCCCGACAGGGATTATATGACGCACTCCGTCAGTACAGAAATGTCCCGGCGCGGGTATCGCGTGCTCTGCACGGATACCAGCGTTCTCAAGGCGAAGTCCGCCGACGGAGAAACCGATATCGACAGGGTGATTGGCGATGTTGGATTGGGGGTGACATATCTCCGCCGGTATCCCGGTGTCCGGAAAGTGATTATCATGGGATACAGCGGCGGAGGCGCCATCATGTCCGCTTACCAGGACATCGCCGAGAACGGTGTCAAAGTGTGCCAGGGCCCGGAAATGATATATAAGTGCTCCGACCGCCTTGCCGGCATGCCGCCGGCCGACGGCGTGATGATGATCGATTCCAACTGGGGCCTGGCGGCAATGACGCTGTTTGCCATCGATCCGGCGGTTGTCAGCAACGATAGCGGACAGACGTTGAATCCGGAGCTGGATATGTTCAATCCGAAAAACGGCTTCAAGTCCACGGGATGCACCTACAGTGACGAATTCATCCACAAATTTTTAAGCGCCGAGGGCAAACGCTACAGTCAATTGATCCAGATCGCCCAGGACAGATTGAAGGCGATCGAGGCCGGGAAGGGCGCCTATGCAGACGATGAGCCGTTCTTTGTGCCCGGCGCCGGCCTGGCCGCCGTTGACAGTAAACTTTACGCACATGACATCCGGCTGATGTCGCACACGCGCAAGGCCTGGCCGCTTCTCCATGCCGACGGCTCCCTGACGACCCAGGTGGTTCATTCGGTTCGCAAGCCGGTGGATTGGACGTCCCTGAGTCACCTGTTCGAAGACGGTGCGCTGCACTCGACCATTCGTAACTTTCTCAGCATGAATGCGGTTCGCGTGACCGACGATTACGGTTATGACGAGGACTCTGTTTATGGCGTCGACTGGTCGTCGAGCTACAACAATCCGCCCGGAACTGTCAAAGGAATAACGGTTCCCATGCTGGTCATGGGAATGACCGGCAGCTGGGAGTACCTGGCTTCCGAGACCATTTATGAAAATGCCAAAAGTAAAGATAAAACACTGGTGTTTGTGGAAGGAGCTACTCATCTTTATACCACGTGCAAGGAATGCGAAAAATATCCGGGACAATTCGGAGATACGATAACGACGCTATATAACTACATTGACAAGTGGCTGAGTCAACAGGGTCGATTCATGGACGGTGAACAACCGTAAAGTAAATGGATTCCGAACATTGTTGATGTCAGAGACCTGAAGAGCTTATTGTGGGACACCGCGGGTTTATGGCCCTTGTCGGTTTACCAGTCTGTAGAGCCAATTTCAAAACGTCCCATTTCGGCCGATCTCTGCGTTGGTCGGTCCCGCCAAGGGCGGGACCGATCCGCCTTGAGCTTGGCCGAACTGTCGAAGATCCCGCCGTCGTTTGGCGGGGAAACGTTTTGAAAATGGCTCTGTAGACAAAGGATTAAGTGGAGGTAAGGAAATAGATGGAATCAAATCAGGAAGAATTGAAGGAGATGTTAAAACTGCTGTGTCAGAGCAGATTTTTCCAGGAAAAAATGCTGGCGGTCGGCATGAAACCCTACACGGAGATCGGTGAAGAGGCGATTACCATCGGCAGCTGCCTGGGGTTGAGAAAAGACGACATTATGAGTGCCTATTTCAGGGGGGATGCCAGCTGGCTGAGAATCAAAGGCGTCGTAAACCTGCGCGATCATTTTGCGTGGTGGCTGAACCGAAAGGGAGAAAACGGTCCGGTGACCTGCATTGTGCCCAACAACTGGATCGATGTGGATCGTGGTGTGATCTTCACCACCAGTTCGCTTCTCGGTGCCGATGGGGATATGAGCTGCGGCGCGGCCATGGCGCAAAAGATCAAGAAGACCGGGAAAGCCGTTCTTTTCATGGTGGGAGATTGTGCGCCGAGCAAGGGGAATTTCCACGAAGTGATGAATTTCGCATCTGTTTACAAACTGCCCCTTGTGATTATGGTTCGGGCAAATGAATGGGGCATGTCGACCCACGTGAGCAAAAATTGCGGATTTAAGGATATTACCAAGCTGGCGGAAGCCTTCGGATTTGCCACCGCCACGATCGACGGCAACGACATCACCAAAGTCCGGGCGCAGGTTGAGGCTGCGGCGGACCATGTCCGCACCGGAGCAGGCCCGTTTCTGATCAATGCGATCACCTACCGAATGGCCGCCCATTCACCCAATGACGAGGATGATTATCGTTCCGCGGAGGAAAAGAAAAAATGGGCGCCGAAAGATCCGCTGAAGGTGATCACGGGGCATCTGCTGGCTGCCGGTGTCAGTGAGGCCGACATCGAGAAAATCAAAACCGACTGCCGGCAGGAAATGGATGACGCATATGAATGGGCGATGAAACAGCCGGAGATAACGCCCGAAGAGATACTGGAAAGCCAGCAGTCCGCTGTGAAGAAGATGTGGGGGAGGTCTTGATATGAGAGAGATAACGTTTGCCCAGGCGATCAATGAGGCACTTCGAGAGGAAATGAAACGGGACGACAACGTTTACTTTGTCGGAGAAGATATCGGGCAGTATCATCAGGGACGGGGCCCGTGCGGCGTTTCCACAGGGCTCCTTGCGGAATTTGGAGAAGAGAGGGTCATCGAAACCCCCATCTCCGAACTCGAAATTGTCGGCTCCAGCGTTGGCACCTCCATGTTCGGATTGCGGCCGGTGGTGGAAATCATGCACGCCGAGTTTCTGCCGACATGCTTCGAGCATATTGTCTATGGGGGGTCGAAGGGGGGATGTATTTTAAATGCAAAACCCTTCCCAATGGTTATCCGGTGCCCCTTCGGCGGCGAAAAGCAGGGACAACTCATTCAGAATGAAAATGTGGAAGGATGGTTCAATCACACGCCGGGTCTCAAGGTCGTGGCGCCGTCGTCGCCTTATCATGCCAAGGGATTGATGAAGGCGGCCATACGGGATGATTATCCGGTGCTGTTTTTCGAGCACCGATCACTTTACAAAAGGCCCGGAGAAGTTCCGGAGGAAGACTATGTACTTCCCCTTTGCAAAGCCGAGATCAGGAGAAACGGAAAAGATCTGTCGGTCATCACCATGGGGAACATGGTGAGAAGGGCCATGGAAGCCGCCGAAAGCCTGTCAGGCCAGGGCATTGACCTCGAAGTCGTGGATTTGCTCACCATCTCGCCGCTCGATGAGGAGACGATTCTGGAATCCGTGGAAAAAACCGGGAGGGTGGTTATTCTTCATGAAGCCGCCAAGACCGGCGGCATCGGCGGTGAAATCGCCGCCGTGATTGCCGAAAAAGGGTTTAAATACTTGAAGGCGCCCGTCCTGAGAGTCGCCGGTCCGGATGTGCATACCAACTTTCCGCGCAGGAAGGAGGATGTGATTGCAGGTGTGCAGCAGGTGATGAATTATCGCTGAAAAAATGATATATATTGTTTCCCGCCCTCTATAGCGGGAAACAATACTCTCTTCTTGAAAGTCCGGGAAAAGTATCGATGAAGAAATACCTATTGGGCGTGGATATCGGTACCACAACTTCCAAGGGCGTGCTGATATCTGTTGAAAGAGATACCGTCGCTTCCTTTTCCATCGAGCACGGCGTCAGCCGTCCTCATCCGGGATGGTCCGAACACGATGCGGAAAAAGTATGGTGGCAGGATTTTGTTGTCGTCTGCAGAAAACTTCTGGAAAAATCGGGGATTGAAGCGGAGCAGATACTGGCCGTCGGTTGCAGCACCCTGTTTCCGGTGATCCTTCCGGTGGACAAGGGGGGAAATCCACTGCGCAATGCCATTCTCTATGAAGACGTCAGGTCTTTCAAAGAGATTGAAATTTTAAAAAAATCAATCGGGGATGAATACAGCGCCGAAACTTCGGGAAACAGGTTTACGATTCAGACGCTGGCCCCCAAGATATTATGGCTGAAAAACAATGAGCCGGAAGTATTCAGCCGCACGGCCATGTTTCACAACGCCGGAAGTTATCTGGTTTACAAACTGACCGGCAGAAATGTCATCGACCACGGCAGTGCTTCCCAGGGCGGCCTTCCATACAACACCAATACCCTGGGATGGGATCCTGTGTCCTGCCGCGAAATCGGTATCCAGACCTCTCAACTGCCGGACTTGTTATGGGGCAATGAGGTCGCAGGGCACATCACAAATGCAGCGGCTCAGGAAACGGGCTTGGCGGAAGGCACGCCCGTGGCGGCGGGTTCCGGAGATTTTTTTTCGGAGATGCTGGGGATGGGCGCCTTGAAAAAAGGCCGGGCAGTCATTACGTATGGGAGCACCTTCGGCCTGGGGGTATGCACGGATAAGCATTCGCGCCATTCGGATCTCGTAAAGACCGGTTTCTGCGTGAAGGATGTATACCTGATCGGCGGCGGCATGGCCTCGGGATCAACGATCGTCAAATGGTTCAGGGAAAATTTCGGGCGGACCGAATCCGGGTCCGAAGAAAACACCGGTATCAGTGCATACGAACTGCTGAACGAGGGGGCCCGTAAAATCGAACCGGGCTGCGAAGGCCTTGTGGCACTGCCGTATTTCAATGGGGAACGATGCCCTGTCCAGGACCCTCTGGCCAAAGGCGTCATTTTCGGTTTGACCCTTCGCCATACCCGGCACCATGTGTACCGGGCGTTGCTCGAGAGCATCGGTTTCGGGATTCGTCACATTATCGATAAACTTAAAGAAGCCAATGTCCGAATCGATGAGGTCCGGTCCGTGGGCGGAGGCGCTCAAAGCATCCTGTGGACTCAAATTCTGAGCGATATTACCGGGCTGGAACAGGGCGTGTTGAAGCATTCCCACGGTGCCCCGTACGGGGCGGCTTTTCTTGCGGGCCTGTCCATCGATGCCTTCCCTGAAAAAGAAGGCAGCATCGATAGGGAATGGAACAATGTGCAGAGAGTCGTAACACCGGACGGCTCATCGAGTGATATCTATCAAAAAAATTACGAAATATATCTCAGCCTGTATCAAAAGACCTCCCAGGAGATGCATCGTATCGGCGCAGGCATTGGATAAAGACTTGTGGCGTGAACCAGTAAAATTTTTGCTTCGTGCTTTCCAAATTTTGAAAAAAAGCAAAAGCATCCCCAGTAGTTCATTCCCGCATGAACAGGACCACCTTGCCGTTTGAGAGGGTTCGGGATGTTATCGGGTAAGTATTTTCAAGGGTGGCAACAAAATCCTTCAGGTTTTTAATCTTAAAATAGACGCTGACGTTGAGATTGTTCAAGGTATCATCACCGATCATGACTTTATCCGTCAGATATCGGTTCACCTCCTCAATTACTTCCGGCAGCGCCTTGCTTTGAAAATCCAGCCGGCCTTCATGCCAGGCGCCGACATTATCCACGGCAGATGATGTCAGCACGTATTCCCCTTTCTTTTCATTCACCACGATTTGCTGACCCGGCACCAGCATCTGGCCCGGCAGGAAGGCGGTATCGGATCTCGTGGCCAGCAGTTTCTGCCCGGTTGTCGGTTCATCCGCAGGAAGGGGCACGCCTTTTTTAGCGTTCGGCAGATGTCCCGCCGCCACCTGGCTTACTTGGACCTTGCCCTTTGAAACGGCAACCGAGACCGTTTCCGCATCCTTTTTGAACACTTCGAACTCGGTTCCCACCGCGCGCGCGGTGATGTGGTCGGCCGTAACGATGAACGGCCTCGTGCTGTCGTGCGCAACAGAGAAATACACTCTTCCCCTCAACAGCGCTACGTACCTGAAGCTGTCCGTAAAATGGACGGAAACCGCCGAATCCGTGTCGATGTAAACGCTGGATCCGTCAGAGAGATACACGGTTTTCTGCTCACCGACGGCGGCTTTGAATGTCTCGGGGGTGAACGAATTATCCCGGG
>JBECKW010000016.1:0-10122 GCA_040235505.1 Desulfobacterales bacterium | reverse complement strand
GAGTGAGCTTGAGTGCCGGGAGTTGATGTATTCTGTCATTTTATAAAACGACGGAGTGAAACGACTCCACAACTCAAGGCACTCTATGAACTCAAGGCACTCAAGGCACTCTGTTTTCCTATCAGCTATGAGCTGCTTTATCCATCAATCGACAGAATACATCAACTTTAGGCACTATATATACTGACGTTTGATAAGGGTGGACTGCCGAGTGGTTGGGGGGAGCAGAGGGTGCCTTGACTGGATCCTGCGACGAAATCATCCGGGTATCATCCGGGTATTTCCTATTTCGGGACATCCTGATACAGTAAGTGTCCTCGACGGTTGGGTCGAGGGATGAATAAAAAATTAAGAGGGCAAGATACCGAAATCCGAAGGTAAATGCAGCGAGAGCATCGACACAAGGAAGGGCAGCCGCTAAGTCCGGACAAAAGATCCGGATCATAAAATCGGCAGAATACAACAACTTTAGGCACTTTAGCGCACTTTAGGCACTTTAGGCACTTTAGGTGCTGCACTTTAGGCACTTCCTGCTCTGAATTTCCGGTACTTGTTGCACGAGTAACAAGGCTTTATGATATTAGATAAGAACGCCAACAATATCGACCTTCTTCTGCAGCTGCTTCCCCGGCGGGAGGGAAAAATTGTCGCCGCCGGGCTGGGCGGCACCGAACGGGCCTATTTGCTTGCCCGGATATGCCAATCCTGCCGGATCCCGCTGTTCGTCATCCTGCCGTCCCCCAAGGAGGCCGAGCAGTTTCTGGATGAATTTCATTTTTTTGCGCGTCATCAGGGCATTTCATGTCACTATTTTCCCCCCTACAATTTGATGCCCTATAAATTTTTCGCCTATCACAACGAAACCGCCGCGAAACGCATTGCGACGCTTTATCGGATCCGTTCCGAGCCGGGGCCCCACGTGGTGGTGACCACCCCCGAAGCGCTGCTTCAGAAAATCATTCCCTGGGAAGAGCTGAACGCATATGCCGAACTGGTAATGGTCAATGAAACCCTCCACCGGGACGGCCTGATCGGCAAACTCGTTTCCGGTGGCTACAATCGGACCCCTCTGGTGGAAGAACCCGGGGATTTCAGTGTGCGCGGCGGCATTCTCGACGTGTTTTCGCCCCTTTATTCCGATCCGCTTCGAATCGAGTTTTTCGGCGACATGGTCGAATCCATTCGGTTTTTTTCCGCAGCCACCCAGAGAACGTTGAAGCGCCAGGAGGAAGCCGTCATTCTGCCGTCCCGGGAAGTGGTGCTGAAAAAGGAACAATTCAACGAAATCGCCAGCCGGATCCGAATCCTGGCCGCCGAGTTGAATCTTCCGCATGCCACGGTCCGGGATATCCTCCACCGGATCGGGGAAAGCAGCATGCCCCATGGCGTCGAGAATCTGCTTCCCCTGATATACAACGACCCTGACACGCTTTTTTCATATGCTCCCGCCGAGACCCTCTTTGTCCTTCTGGAACCCGGGGCCATTCAAAATGCTGCCGAAGAATATCATGCCCAGGCCCGGACCAATTTCGAGGTCGCCTGCGCCGACTCGAAACTCTGCGCGCCACCGGAGTCGCTCCTCGTGAACTGGACCGATGCTCTAAAACGAATTGAATCCACACGCCCCCTGTGTGTTCAGTTGCTCCCGGCCGTTCTCGAGCCCCGTACGGATGGCGTCACCGGGACTTCCCCCGGCCGTGTGCTTTCGTTTTCAATCCGGGACAACAGTGAAATTTCCCTCCAACTCAAAGCGCACCAGGACAAGGAGAATCTGCTGCTTCCCCTGAAACAGTGGGTGGAGGACCGCCACGACTCCGGTCTGGTCCCGCTCCTGGTCAGCGCCGGACAGGCTCACGGCCAGAGGCTTGCCGAACTCCTGGCGCCCTACGGCATTGACGCCCTCCCCTCCGACGGATTTCCGGAGATCGCAACCTTTGAAAAGGTTGCCGGCGCCCCAAACCGCGCAGCCGTCTGCACGGGGCGAATCATGGACGGGTTCGTATGGCCCGAGGCAGGCCTGGCGGTTATCACCGAAAAGGAAATTTTCGGATCGACGCTTCGAAAACGCCCCAAAACATCTCCCCGGGTGCAAACACAACTCCTGGCCATCGAAGATCTGGCCACAGATGACCTGGTGGTTCACCAGGAACACGGCATCGGGCGATATCAGGGGCTGGTCAAACTGAAGCTGGGCGGAACCACCAACGATTTTTTGCTTATAACCTACAAGGACGGCGACAAGCTCTATCTGCCGGTGGACCGTATGGGAATGATCCAGAAATACATGGGGGTCGACGGCATCGCGCCGGTTCTGGATAAACTGGGCGGAAAATCATGGGAACGCGTCAAGCTGCGGGTTAAACATTCCGCAGAAAAAATAGCCGGCGAACTTCTCCAACTGTATGCCGCCCGGCAGGTTGAAAAAGGGTTGGAATTTTTCGTGCCGGAGCGGTCCTTCAGGGAATTTGAAGCCGCTTTCCCCTATGAGGAAACCGTGGATCAGGCCAAGGCCATCGGGGATGTATTGGGCGATATGGAACAATCCCGCCCCATGGACCGGCTGGTATGCGGGGATGTGGGGTACGGCAAAACGGAAGTGGCGCTGCGGGCGTCCTTTGTCGCCGTCAACAACGGCAAGCAGGTGGCGGTGCTGGTACCCACCACTGTGCTGGCCGAACAGCATTTCGGCACCTTCCGTCAGCGCTTCGAGCGCCATCCCATCATCGTGGAAAGCCTGAACCGATTCCGCTCCCCGGCAGAGCAGCGGGAAATCGTCGAGCGACTGAAAGATGGGAAGATCGATATTATCGTGGGCACCCATCGGCTGCTTTCCAGGGATGTGGTTTTCAAGGATATGGGTCTCCTGATCCTGGACGAAGAACAGCGGTTCGGCGTCAAGCATAAGGAAAAGCTGAAAAAACTTCGCCGGAATGTCGATGTCCTGGCCCTGACGGCCACCCCGATTCCCAGGACCCTTCACCTGTCGCTCATGGGAATCCGGGACATCAGCCTGATCTCCACACCTCCGGAACAGCGCCATCCCATTGTGACCTACGTCACCGAATACAACGATATCACGGTTAAAGAAGCCATCCGAAAGGAACTGAAGCGAAACGGTCAGATTTTCTTTGTCCACAACCACGTAGCCTCCATCGATCGAATGGCGGGGAAGCTGAAAGAACTGGTCCCGGAAGTCCGTTTGGCCGTGGCCCATGGACAGATGAAAGAGGATGACCTTGAAACGGTGATGGTCTCGTTCATGAACAAGGAGATCGACATGCTGGTGTGTACCACCATCATCGAATCGGGTATCGACATTTCGGCGGCCAACACGATCCTTATCAACCGTGCGGACAAATTCGGCCTTTCCCAGATCTATCAGCTTCGGGGTCGGGTGGGACGCAGTGATGAGCAGGCCTATGCCTACCTGTTTATACCGGCCGACAGCATCATGACGCCGGACGCCCAGAAACGGCTGAAGGTCCTGATGGAACACAGCGACCTTGGTTCAGGATTCCAGATCGCCATGAGCGATCTGAAAATCCGCGGCGGCGGCACCATCCTGGGGGCATCCCAATCCGGTCATATTGCCGCCGTGGGGTACGATATGTTTCTCAAGCTGATGGAAACCTCCATTGCGCAACTCAAGGGAGAAACCACGCTGGAGGCGCTCGATCCCGAAATCAATATTCCCATCTCCGCCTTTCTGCCGGAGTCCTACATGCCGGACATCGACCAACGCCTGACTGCATACCGCCGCCTTGCAAAAATGACCGACTCGAAAGGTATCGCCGGCTTCAAGGCGGAAATGATCGACCGGTTTGGTGCACTGCCGCCCGAAGCCGTCAACCTGCTCATGAAAATCATGCTTCGGGTGCTTGCCGTCAAAGCGGGCGTCCGGCGGCTCGATCTGGGTGAACGGCAACTGACGCTCTATTTTTCCCCTGAACATCAGCAGAACCCCATGGCGCTGATCGATATGGCCGGCAGGCAGCCCGATAAAATATCGTTCGCCCCCGGAGACGCCGTGAAAGTGACGCTTTCGGCCGCCACCCCCACGGCCATGCTGGCTCAAACCAAAAACATCTTGAAAGAAATCGCCCGACATGTTAACCCGTGATCACCTTGAACCTGCCGGTCTGATTACAATTTTTTTGTTTTCAGAAAATAAGGGCGGCATCCTTCCGTTGGATGTCGGATCCCGCCGCGGCGGGATTGAACGTTGGGCGTTCGTTTAAAAAAAAGCGATCGTCCATTGGAGGTTTCATGTTGAACCATTCCTGCCATAGGCGATATTCGATTTTTATTCTTTTTTGTATTCTATCACTTATCGTTACGATTGCGCCGGGTTGCGGTGACAGATCAACCCATGATCCTGAAGACCGTGTTCTTGTCCGCATCGGCGGCAGCACTGCAACCGTCCGGGACTTCCACGATGAACTGGAAAGCGATATCAGTTCCCTGTCGCTGGAAAACAACGACCCGGATTCCATGCGTGAGGATAGATATCAGGCGCTGACCCGTCTCACGGATGAATTGCTGATTATGGAACGGGCCAGGGAATTGGGAATTAAAGTCGGTGATGAGGAAGTGGAGAAGGCTGCAGCCGATTTCAAAAAGGATTTTCCCGACGACACTTTCGAAAAAACGTTGATAGAAAACGGGATTTCCTACAAGACGTGGAAAAAGGGTCTGAGACGGCGCCTTCTTATGGAAAAAGTGATCCGGAAAGATGTTTCGAAAAATTCTTTTCAGGTCCCTCTGCCCCCAGGTAAAACTAAGGTCGGTGTGGCGGCGACCGACATGGAGACCCAAACCCCGACGGATACCGATGTCTCCCCGGAAGATAATGATAACAGCGATGAAGAGCTCTCCGACAACTCTCAGGACAACGCTCAGGACAACTCTCCAAAAAATGCGGAAGAAACGGATGAAGCCTCCGGACAAGCCAACGAGGAAACCGCCCCGGAAAACAAAAGAGAGCCGAATAGCTTAAGTATCATCCCGGAAACTAAAGAGGAATCCGAATATGACACCTGGATCGAACGGCTCAGAAAACAATATAAGATTGAAATCGATTGGAAATTATGGGAAAAAATCGGACAGGAAGACGCCGAAGGCGAGTAATTCGGTGCCGGGATGCCGGTTTTGGGTTTTGACAATTCTTTAACAGGGAGCCTGTTTCAAAATGTTCCAGTTCGAAATTGGCTCAAGAGAAGTGAAGGCTATGATACAGAAACAAAAAGATTCAAAGATGGTTGATTGTTTTTCCCGTTGCCTTTTCGGGGTTTTTCTTCTGGTCCTGATATGCTGTTGGACCGCTTTTCATGCTCCGGTCGCCAGCGCGGCCGAAGTGGTGGATCGCATTGTCGCCGTCGTTAACGATGATATCATTGTTCTTCAGGACGTCAACAGTCTTCTAAAGTCGCTTAAAGAGCAGATAGATACCGCCGGCTATTCGGAAGAAGAAAAAAGCAATATGCTCAGCCAAATGCGCCAGAGTGTCATCAATCAACTCATAAACCGAAAGCTCATTGCCCAGGCCGCCAAGCAATACGACTGGCTGACGGTCAGCGACGCTGAAATCGATGCTCAGGTGGAGAATATCAAGAAAGAAAAAAACCTCACGGATGAGCAGCTTCAGGAAGCCCTCAAAAAAGAAGGCCTCACGATGAAGGATCTTCGCGATCAGCTGAAGGAATCCGCCCTGGCCTCAGCCTTGGAGAATTACGAGGTCCGTTCGAAGATCGTCATCACAAAGGAAGACGTCACCCAGTATTACAACGACCACCCCGAAAAATATAAGGGTGTGACGACGTATCACCTGCGCAATATATTCATAAAATCATCCGCCTCCGACAGTGACGCGGAAAAAGAGGCGGCAAAAGCCAAGCTTGCGGAAATATTTTCCAAGTTGAAAGCCGGTGAGTCGTTTGACAGCCTCGCCCGGAAGTATTCCGAATCGAATTATGCCAATGAAGGCGGCGAGCTGGGAAATTTCAAGCTCAGCGATCTGTCCCCGAACCTTCGCGCCGCCATCGAACCACTGTCGGCGGGACAATACACCCAGGCCCTGGAGACAAGCGACGGCTACCAGATCCTCTATGTGCAGGACGTCAATAAGGGCTCCGATATCTCCCTCGACTCCGTTTATACAGACATCGAAAACGAGCTTTTTAACGAACAATACACCGAAAAACGGAAGGCCTGGATTGAAGGCCTTCGGGAAAATGCTCATATCAAGATCATTCAATGATCCCGCTCGCGGGAAAAAACGGACAACGAGATTGACTGCCGGCGGACAAACAAACGAACATAGCGAAGAATTGACTTTCGGGCGCCTTCTGAAAGAGCTCCGGACCCAGAAGGGGCTCGACCTCAAAACCATATCGGACGAAACGCGTATCGCCGTCAGCACGCTCCGCCTCCTCGAGGAGGAGGCATATGATAAGCTGCCCGATACCGTTTTTGTAAAGGGCTTTCTGAAATCCTATGCCCATCTGCTTGAGACCCCACTGGATCCGATTATTCAGAATTTTCTGGCCGGGCGTCACCACCACAATGAAGTGCTTCGCTTTGAAGCCGGTCGCGGCAAGTCCCAAAAGCCTTCATGGCGCCGATTGATAGTGGCCATATGTGTCCTCGCGTTTATTCTGTATGGAGGCATCTGGGTAATTAAAGCGCTTAACACTGATGAATCTCCCGAAACAAGCCCCCCGCAAACGGGAATCACCGTCCCCGACATGGAATCCCCTTCGAAAACGGACACGCAAAAAACGGATCAAACGCAGGAGCACACAAGTGCCTATTTGCTTGAGATCAATGCGGTGGAAGAAACCTGGCTGAAAATCATCGTCGACCGCCAGGATCCGAAGGAATACTTTCTCAACCCGGGGGACCGGCTGGAACTCAAGGCGACCACGGGGTTCAACCTGCTGATCGGAAACGCCACCGGCGTTAACCTGATGCTCAACCACCGGGCCATTGCCGTCGAAGGACGCCACGGCCAGGTGGTCACCCTCAAACTTCCCCGATGAGCGCCTCAACCATTTCTACTCCCGCTCTTCTTCTTCGCCGAGTCAACTATGGCGACTATGATCTGATACTCACCCTGCTGACGCTCTCGGAGGGCAAGCTGTCGGTGATGGCAAAATCCGCAAAAAAAAGCGTCAAACGCTTCGGAGGCGCCCTGGAGCTTTTTTCGGAATTGAATGTGGTGTGTTCTTCCGGACCCGGCAGTCGGATGCCGATGCTTCAGGAAGCCGCTCTCGTTCATCCGTTTTCGAAAATCCGCTCCGATATTCTGAAGACCGCCTATGCAAGCTACTGGAGCGAAATCATTCACAGCTGGATGATGGAGGGGAAAAAAGAAGAGGGGATCTACCGGTTGCTGCGTCTGGTTCTGGAAGCGCTCGATGCCGGCGGGATTTCAGACGCCCTGCTTTCGCTGGTGTTTCAAACCAGGTTTCTATCCCTGTCGGGCCTGCGTCCCAACATGGAACAGTGCATGGTCTGCGGAGAGAATGTGGAATCCGTAGAAACGCCGTACCTGACCTTCGATCCTCACCGGGGCGGGCTGTTCTGCCAAAAATGCGAAAACGGGTGCACTCGGGAGAAAACAAGCCTGTCAAAAGGCACCCTCAAACTACTGACATGGATCGAACGCGAAAGCCTTGAACATGTCCGGAGGATCCGCTTTTCTCCCAGTTCCCTCCAGGAAGCCCAACGTTTCCTGGAAGCGGCGATCCCCTGCCATCTCGGGAAAATGCCGAATAGTCTGGTGTTTCTCCAGAAAATTCGACCGGCGGGAGGGGAATAAAAATTAGGAGTCCGAATTGACAATTTTAAATTTAGCGCCGTTTCTTGAAAACACTCCCATCGAAGCCTCCGCACCCTGCCGGCTGGACATGGGGGGCACCCTCGATATCCGCATTTTTCACCAGCCCCTGTCCTGGCTTTCTCCCTGCACGGTCAATATTGCCCTGAATATGAGAACCCGGGTCCGGCTTCTGCCTTTCGAACCCGGATATGTCAACGTATCGTCCAGAGGATTCGAACCCGCGGCCATGCCGCTGGACAGTGTGCCGTTCGATCATCCGCTTGGATTGATGTTCTCGGTGGCTTATTATTTCAGGTCCGGAGGCGTCCATATCGACATCGAATCCACGTCCCCCCCCAGAAGCGCCCTGGGGGGCTCCTCAGTGGCCGCCGTCGCCCTGATCGCCGCCCTTTCAAAAACCATTGAAAAGATGAAGGGCACCGCGCCCCCGAATCTGATCCAAACGGCCCTCCTGGCCCACAGTATTGAAGAAAGCGCCGCCGGCGTGCCGTGCGGTATTCAGGATCAGCTGGCTGCGGTTTTCGGCGGCATCAACCGCTGGAACTGGCCGGGAAATATCCAAGCCCCCCCCTTTACACGTGAGGTACTGGTCCCGGAGAAGGATTCCCAAAATTTTAACCGGTCTCTTCTGGTGGCCTACTGCGGGGTCCCTCACACCTCCAAGGACATCAACGGCACCTGGATTCGGCAGTTTATTTCGGGCGGCACCCGATCCCGGTGGATCGAAATCGCCTATTACAGCAATCGTTTTGCCGAAGCGCTGAAAAAAAGGGACCTGGCCGAAGCGGCCACTGCGATGAACCGGGAAATGGCCATTCGAAAGGAGATGACCCCGGAAGTCCTGGACGATCTCGGCGACCGGCTGACAGCGGCAGCCAAGGCCGCCGGTTGCGGAGCGAGAATCACCGGGGCAGGTGGCGGCGGATGTATCTGGGCCCTGGGTGAGCCTGAAAAGATCGAACACCTGCGACCGATCTGGTACGAGATCCTCTCATCGCGGGAGGATGCCCGGATCCTCGATTGCGAGGTTGACCCCGTGGGGGTGATAACTGAGACTTGATGTCGGTACCGGTTGCATGTTAGAAGCGGGCTTTCGGTTCGATTTCGATCAACCGGCAGCAATAAAATATATTTCTCCCGCGGAGACGCAGAGACGCAGAGGACGGCAAAGGGTAAAGCAAGTGCCTTGAGTGCCTAAAGTGCGCTAAAGTGCCTAGAGTTGAGGTTTTCTGCCGTTTCTGACCTCAGGCATTTGACTTCTGATCTCTGCTTTTCTCTGCGCCTCTGCGCCTCTGCGGGATATTTTTTTAAACGGTTGTGTAATTAACAGTTAGGATATCTCATGTATTTTCAAGATGTCATTCTATCGCTTCAGCGCTACTGGGCGAAAAAGGAGTGTCTGCTGGTACAGCCCTACGACATGGAAGTCGGGGCCGGCACATTCCACCCCAACACCCTGCTCCGGGCCCTGGGTCCGGAACCCTGGAATGTCGCCTACGTTCAGCCCTCCCGCCGTCCCACCGACGGCCGGTACGGGGACAATCCCAATCGTCTTCAGCACTACTACCAGTTCCAGGTAATTTTAAAGCCTTCGCCTCCGGATGTTCAGAAGCTTTATCTCCAAAGCCTGAAAGTCCTTGGGATCGATCCCCTGGCCCACGACATCCGGTTTGTGGAGGACGACTGGGAATCCCCGACCCTGGGGGCCGCCGGGCTTGGCTGGGAAGTATGGCTGGATGGCATGGAAATCACCCAGTTCACCTATTTTCAGCTCGCCGGAAGTATCGAGCTTGCCCCCATCCCCGTGGAAATCACCTATGGTCTGGAACGCATCACCATGTATCTCCAGGGCGTGGACAACGTCTACGATCTCATGTGGAACAAATCCATCCGGTACGGCGATGTGCACCATCAGCAGGAAGTGGAGCAGTCCACCTACAACTTCGAACAGGCCGACATCAACATGCTCCAGGAGTTTTTCAACCACTACGAGGCGGAATCCAAGCGTAGCGCCGCCGCGGACCTGGTCCTTCCGGCCTATGAGTACTGCCTGAAGTGCTCCCACACATTCAACCTGCTCGATGCCCGGGGCGCCATCAGCGTCACGGAACGCACCGGATATATCGCCCGCATCCGAGGCCTGGCCCGGATCTGTGCGGAAAAATACCTGGCCCAGCGGGAGCGGATGGGGTTTCCACTGAAAAAAGGAGTACCTTGAGTTGAAACAGAGAGTTACAGAGTGCTTGAGTTAAAACTGCGAGTTACAGAGTGCCTTGAGTGCG
>JBECKW010000375.1:0-12950 GCA_040235505.1 Desulfobacterales bacterium | reverse complement strand
TTGACGGTTTCGGACTTCGTGATGTCCCCCGGGGCGGGGGTGGCCCTGCCGCCCATGGTGCGGATCTCTTCCACCATCTGCCCGAGTTGTTCCTCGTTGATGTCGTTGATGACGACAGCAGCTCCCTCCCGGACAAATCCCAACACGGCTTCCCGGCCCATCCCCGATGTACCGCCGGTGACGACGGCCACCTTATCCTTGAATCGCATATTGATTCCTCCAAGTTTTCCCGGTCGGGTGACAGGACCGGGTCAGTGGTTTGTATGGAACGAGCCGCCCCCCTGGCCGTTCATCAGCGGATTCCTCCACCGGAATTGTGTTTCTGTCGACGCCGGACAATGCCGACGATGCCTCCGAAAAGCATGAGAAAGGTGCCGATCCACAGGATGGTCATGCCGGGCTTGACGCTGATGTCTATGATTGCCCACGTTTTCGGGCTTGATGCCGCATCGTTTTTATTGGATGCGGATTCCGGTCCTTCATACACCAGAGTAATGGTTTTTTCGCTGGCATTCACCCCGGCCAGGGTGACAGAAGCCGTTTCCGGCCCGGGAAGCCTGACACGGGTTCCGGGATTGTCCGGATGACTCATGTCGAGAACCGGCGAAATTGTCTCGGGCGTACCGTCTTTATAGGAAACGCTGATTTGGGCACCGAGCTGCATCCCTTGCATTGTCCCGCTCCCCATCCCCTGGGGAAGATGATATGCAACAAAAGTAAGGGTGTACGGACCCAGCTGGACGGACTCCCCCTTTTTCACCGAAATACGCTTGGACAATTCGGATGTGTCTCTAGTTTCGAAATCCACAGGGGCAAGATAGAGGTCCGATAAGAGTCCCCGTTTGATAAACGGGTGAACGAACTGTTGCGCCTGTCCGCTTGAGCTTTTTTCCTGGATAATATCGAGTTGAGCCAAAAAAGAATTGCCCCCTTTCGATACCCTTAAGGGGATCTCTACCTTCTCGCCTTTTCCGGTTTCGAGAAAACGGGGTGCCGACAGGCTCATATCATATCCCATGACGGGCACCGTCGCTCCCTGGATAAAGCGTTCCTTTTCAGAGTGGTCATACACGGAGGATGCAACAATCCCGATAAACATAAGACCGACACCCAGGTGAACAAGGGCGCTGCTGGAAAGGGAAAAACGCTTTTTCATGAGTCTTATGGCAAGTTCCAGATTCATGGCGGTTGCGGCACCGGCGAAAACGACCAGCAGCAACACGCCGATATTTGGGCTGCCGTGCCACAGAGCTACAGCCAGCGCGATGATCGCGCCTCCGGCGGCCCAGGGAAGTTTTTTGAGAAGCCGCCCCGGTTTGTTGTTTCCGAATGGCATTTGAGGGACGAAAGAAAGCAACAACAACACAAGAACAGCCAGCGGCAGATTTGTTTTGACATAGAACGCTGTCGATACGCTCGCCGGTTTCTCCATTATCCGGGTGATCAACGGCGCGGAGGTGCCCAATCCCGTCACCAGACAAGAGAGCAGGAGCAGCATCATGGCCGCTATAAATCCGAACTCACGGGAAAAAAACGAGAGGTCATCTTCATGCTCCACAGGTATGTTTTTAGCCCGGGTCACCAGCAGCCAGACGGATATGGCGGCAAACACGCCCATGAAGAGCACGAGCCAGCCGGTGATGCCAAGATCCGTGAAAGAGTGGACGGAAAAATCCGCCAGGATTCCGGAACGTGTCAGAAATGTGCAGTAAATGACCAGCAGAAAAGAAAACGACACCAGCAAAAAGTTCGTTTTTCGAAATCGTTTTTTGGTTTTTTGCAGGATCATGCCGTGTACCAACGCGGTTCCCGCCAGCCACGGAAGCAGAGAGGCGTTCTCGACCGGATCCCATCCCCAGTACCCCCCCCACCCCAAAACTTTATAGGACCAGAATCCGCCGATAATGATGCCAGCACCGAGCATGACAAAAGCGAAGATAGCCCAGGGCAGGGCGGGCCCGATCCATTCGTCAAGGTCCCGTCTCCATAAGGCGGAAACGGCATATGCAAAGGGGATCGCATAGGCGGCATAGCCGAGGAACACGATGGGCGGATGAACCGCCATCCAGGGATCCTGCAGAAGCTGGTTCATCCCGTATCCATCCGCAGGCGTGAGCGCCAGGGTGCGGAAGGGACTCTGCTTGATCAGTAGGATCATTAAAAACAGATTGTTCAGGGTGTAAATGAGCATCACCCGGGATTCGTGCCGACCGGATTTCACCATCAGAATAATACCGAGCCAGGCGCTCAGAAAAACCCAGAGCAGAAAACTTCCCTCCTGACCGGCCCAGAACGCGCTGACAAGATAAAGAAGGGGTAGATCCCGTGAGGAGTATCGGGTTACGTAGCTGTATTCAAAGTGATGGCCGAGGAAAGCAACCATCAGCAAAATGGCGGCCGCGGAAACAAAAATGGTGAAGCTGATAAATCCTGTTCTGCCGTAACTTTCGGTGCCTGTTCCGTCACCCTTCGCAAATGCGACCCAATACCCCAGCGAAGAAAGGCACAGCGTAATGATACCCAACCACAAGGAAAGCTGCCCGAAATTAATCATACGCCTTTCACCCGCCCCTCATATTTTGTGGGACATTTGATCAGCAGCTGCTTTGCCTCAAAAATCCCCTTGTTTTTATCCCACCGTCCGATGGCGACGACCTTGTCGGCATCTTCGAAATTCGCCGGTTTTGCGCCGTCATATTCGATCGCCATTTCCGCTCCGCCGTCTTCCCGAAGCGTGAAGACAAGTTTTTGTGTATCAAGGGCATAGCGGATCGATTCTTTCTCAGTTATTCCGGCGACTTGAACCGAATGGCCATAGGCCTTGGCATCCGAAACGGTCACATAGGGCGTCAGGGAGGATCGGAAGGCATTCATGGCAAGCCCCATGGCGGCAATAATGACAATGCCCCCAATTATATGCATTTTTTTAATTTTCATTTCTTATCGTCTCCCAATGAATTTTCCAGCCGTTTGATCTTTCTGTCCAAATGAAAAAGATAAACAGCGATACCGACCCAGATAACCAGGTTGACGCCCATGACAAATCCAAGACCGTTTTTCATGATATACCTCACACCTTCTTTTTGTTTTTAAGCTGCTCCAGGAAAAGGATGCGCATCTTGAGCCGAAGCATCCACAGAAACAGCCCTGTATAGGCAACAAGTGAGCCTAAAAATACCATCAATGTTTTAGGGTCCATTCCGGGGTTTGCCGGATTCATTGTATTTTCCGGATGCAGTGACACGGTGATTCGAGGCACAATAAACACGAGAAACGGGACCGTAACAAATGCAAGTATGGCATAAGCGGCGGCAAACACCTTTTTTTTCTCCGAATCGGCTACGGCGGACCGAAGCGCGAAATAGGCGCCGTAGATCATCAGCAGAATGACAATGGATGTTTCCCTCGGATCCCAGTTCCAGTAAGCCCCCCACGTGGCCTTTGCAAATATGGAGCCCGTGACAGTGGCAAGAACGCAGAAAACAAACCCCAGTTCGGCGGCTGCCAGCGCCAGATGATCCGCTTTCGGACGTCTTTTAGCCAGGAAAACCACGCTTCCAATCATCGACAGCAAAAAAGAGAGCGTTGCCACCCACGCCTGGGGGACATGAAAAAAAAGAATACGAGACGTCTCCCCTGGAAATCCCATCGCCGGATCGGTCAACAAAAAGGATGCCGCCAGAATAAAACACATCCAGAGTGCCAGCATTATTTTATAGATCATGTTCACCTGCCGGTCATTCCTCCCAAATCATCGGAAATAAGAAAATTGAAACAATCGTCATGATAACGGTATACGCGACGGCAATTTTCACTTCCGGCCATCCGGCCGTATTCAAGCCCATGGCAGCCCGTTCACATCCCTTTATCGCCGTAATCATGAGAGGCAACAGCAGCGGAAAGGACAAAACGGAAAATAGTGCGCCCCGAACACTGGCCCGGGCAATCATGGCGGCCACAATGGTGGTTGCCGTACCGAGGCCGAGGCCGGCACTGACCACCATGGCCCAGAAGTAACCGGGAAATTTAATATCATATCCCATCAGCAGCACAAAAAAGGGGACAATGATCACCTCCAATGCCCCCAGCAAAACCAGGTTGAAAAAAAGCTTGCCCAGGAAAACGGCGTGGGGGCTGGCGGAAAGCTTCAAAATGTCCATGGTTCCGGCCTCCTCTTCCTTTACAAAGGACCGGGACAGGCCCGAAAGGGCGGAAAAAACCAGGATAATCCACAGCAATACAGCGTCCAGGAAGGGTTTTTCCGCTTCCTCGATACGAAATGCTCCGATGGAAAAGCTGACGGCTATGAGCGTGGTAAAGGCAAACATCAAGATGGCATTGACGGCATAGCGGGTTCTGAACTCGCTCTTAAGGTCCCGTTTCCAGATGGCTGCGGCTTCACTCAGACAGGTTAAGGATTCGGTCTGCGTAATCCACCTCCCGTTTTTCATTGGATGCAATCAGGATTATGCCGGCTTTCCGTTGCTCGCAAATGATGTCCTCAACGATTTTGATTCCTTTATTGTCAAGGTTGGAACCCGGTTCATCCAAAAGAAGCAGGGGCGGCTTATGGATGAGGGCCTGCGCCAGTTTGAGACGCTGCTTCATTCCCGAAGAGTAATCTTTGCACGGCTTATCTTCCTGACCCGCCAGTCCCACTTGTCTCATCACATCCAAACAGGCGGATGGATCGCTGTTCCCCCCCCGAACCTTGTGGAAAAAAACCATGTTTTCAAGTCCCGTCAGTTCATCATACAGGGAAAGGGCGGGGGCGACCAGGCCGATGAATTTTCGTCTTGAATCTTTGGAAACGACGGAATCATTTGACATCATCTCGATGTCACCCGCCGATGGCCGAACCAATCCCGCGATGATGCGCAGCAGCGTGCTTTTCCCTGAACCGTTCCAACCGGTAATCGCGAAGACCTCGCCGTGGACCAGAGAAAACGAGATATCTTCAAACAGGCGGGTTTCTTCAAAATGCTTTGAGAGTCTCCGTACGTTCAGAGCAAATGGTATCGCTTCTTTCATTTCAATATATCTATTTGATTTTCCTCTTTAATCAGTTGTTCTGCAATTCGTTTTCCACGGTTGCCGATTTAAATTTTTGACAATACCATCCCCCGCCGCAAAAGACAATGTCGGCCATGGCCCTCCCAGGGAAATCTCGCCTGGTTCCACCGGCCGCTGCTGCGGAATAAGTGATTCCGGGCCGCTGTTTTATAGATGAACATAAGGATTTTTGTTTCCACGCACTAGCCATACCGCAGATGATGTATTGTGATGGAATAATCTACGAAAATTGTGCGACGCTAATGAGGAAGAGAAGAGAATAACCGCCGGGCAAATTCAACATGCCCAAAAGATGGAAGCCATCGATACCTTGGCGGGAGGCATCGCCGCACAGTATCGACCTTGTGATAACGGATCTGAACATGCCGAAAATGACCGGTGATCAACTATCAAAGGAATTGATCGCCACCAAAGCAGATATTCCTGTCATCATGTGCAGTGGGTTGGCTGAAAGTATCGAGCAGCGATTGCCCAAAGGATTTGGGATAAAAGAGTTTTTGCCGAAACCGGTTACCGCCACGGAACTGTCCAGGGTGGTACGAAAGGTCCTGGATGGATCGCATGCATAGAGCCGACCTTAAGGTGCCGATACGATATGCCGGTTATTCTCGGCACCGTTTATGGCATATGAATTCATCAACTTCTCCCATTGTTTTTCCACGGCGAGGTTGCAGGAAGTATGCTTCGGCATGCGAAAGGGGCCTAAGGATGCCATCCGTAGACCATTCACGAATTTGTTTCACCACGGTGAACCGCTTCCGGAAGGGACGCCTCTGTCTTGCTTTGTAATGAAAAACGTGGCGCCTGGTGAAATGTGCTAAAAAAGGTGAATCCCCCAGAGGATTATCGCCCACATGATGACTGATGCTGGAAGCGCGACCAAGATGCCTTTAAAAAAACCATATTCCTTATAATAGCTGCTGGAAATGAACATAAATTGCCCCCCTTCTGTGGTTCGATAACCCTGGGAATAACCCGTTTGTAAAATAGAGAGCACATTTCATGCCAACTTAAAAATATTTAAATATCAGCTTGTTGTGAATTCACATACCTTTTTCCCGCCCCATAACACCCCAAAAATTGCACACAGTTACAAAATTTTCACTTTTTTGCGGCGGTGCCTAGACGGCTTGTCAAAGACGATTTTATTTGAAGTGAAAGTTGTATAGGCATGGTAAAACCGGTGGGGTTCAATCCCCTGCGCAGCCAATTGGATTTTTTGAACGGTTGCCAAATCCCCGGTTGCCTGCTGCGTTTCTGGGTGAAAACCAAGCAAACGCCCCTTCACCGGTCCGCCGTCTGGCATTGGCTTTTCTTTTACCATCGATGCATTTCGGCCGATTTTTAACGCCATTGGCCTTATTTTCAGGTTTTGTCGAGGCTGCTTTATAATCGAAATCCGCCAGCGTACGCTTCTCGACGTTGCCGCCGACAGCCTTCTGGATGGCCGAAACCATTCGTGTGTCCTCGTCGGTGACCAGGGTAAAGGCCTCGCCGCTGCGCTCCGCCCGACCGGTGCGCCCGATCCGGTGAATATAGGCCTCGGGTGTCGTTGGAATATCATAATTGATAACATGGGAAACGTTGGTGACGTCAATTCCCCGGGCCGCGATATCCGTTGCCACCAGGATCTGAATTTCTCCGCTGCGGAAGCTGCTCAGTGCCTCCTGACGACGCGCCTGGGAAAGGTTTCCTTGAAGAGAGGCCGAGCGGTAGCCGGCTTTTGAGAGCTTTTCTCCCAGGCTTCTGGCCCGGTGCTTGGTCCGGGTGAATACCAGGACCGATCCGGCGGACGTGCGCTCCAACAGTTTTACCAGCAAGGCTGTCTTGAGGTGCGGCGCCACCGGAAAAATGGCATGGCGAACGGTCTTCGCCGGGGCCTCGGTTCCGATCCGGACTGTTGCCGGGTTTTTCAGAATATCTTTTGCCAGCAAACGGATGTCTTCCGGCATGGTGGCCGAAAATAGAAGCGTCTGGCGATTTTCCTGGGGAACGTGGGTCAAAATTCTGCGAATGCTTGGGAAAAATCCCATGTCGAACATCTGGTCCGCTTCATCCAGCACCAGCATCTTGAGGTGGGAAAGATCCACCGTGCGCCGCCCGATATGGTCCAGAAGACGACCGGGGCAGGCCACCACGATCTCAGCGGTTTTCAGCGCCTGAATCTGCGGGCGGATTCCCACGCCGCCATAGACCACGGCACTGGAAAGCCCGGTTCGGCTGGCCAGAATTTTAAAATTATCGTGAATCTGCTCGGCAAGCTCCCTTGTGGGGGCAATCACCAGCGCACCGATTCTTCCCCGGGGAGTGCCGATCAGCCGGTTGAGGATGGGTAATGCGAAAGCTGCGGTCTTGCCCGTGCCGGTCTGGGCCAGGCCCATCACATCGGAACCCTTCATGACTTCGGGAATTGCCTTTGCCTGAATAGGGGTGGGCACAACATATCCCGCCCTGCGAACGCCCTCGGAAATTGAGGGGTGAAAGAAAAAATGATTAAAGCTCAAATAAATACCTTTCTAAAGATCCGAACTCCGGATCTCGGTTTATATCTGCGGAAAATCCGCCGCCACGCACCTGCATGGAAACGTATCCGCCTTCCGAGGGGGTATCCCCCCCAAAATAAGGTCGTTCATTATCGACCATTATCGACTTCTTTGGATGTATCCTGTTTGTTTGTATCCTGGGGAAATTCGCGGGAAGGGAGCTTCCAGGGGCACGCCGTTTTCATCAAGCGGTATGCCCCCTTCAGGAGCTAAACACAAAAAGATTATCTTAACGTGACATTGACGGCGGAGAGACCTTTTTTCCCCTGTTCGACGTCATATGTCACCCGGTCGCCGTCACGCAGGCTTTTAAAACCGCTCGCGTTGATGGCGGAATGATGGACGAACACATCCGGTCCGGTTTCCTGTTCGATGAAACCGAAACCTTTTTTGTCGTCAAACCACTTTACGATGCCATTGGCCATAACAACATCCTCCTTTCCTGATGATAGTATTCAAATTCTTAGCTGGAGGATGCTTCGGTGGAGATAGAATTGGTCCTGCAGAAAAAACGCCCCTCGGGTTTAATAACACCGGGGGACCATGTTGAATGATCGCATCATACACCCTTTTAGCTGAAAAGCAAACGAATTGTTAATCGGCCATCGTCATGTTTTCGTCGAACTGCTCGATGTCGTCGAAAAATAAATCCACGGTGCCGCTATCATCAAAATCATATAGGTCTATGACGGATTCGGCGATCTTGATTGCATTGGACCAGATGGGAAACATACTCTCCGTTCGCAATGTCGCAACCAGGGTATCGATCCCCTTTCCCATGGAATCCACAATGGTGGAACTGTCATAAGTCTCTTCGCCGATAAAAGAAAAAAGGTCCTCGCCGCTCATTGGAACCACCGGATTTCTCGGAATCTTCTCGAGGATTGCATATTCTTTTATCGAGAGTCTCTTCTCTTTTTTTTCACGACTTATTGTGTATTTCTGTTTCACAACTGGTTTTCCTTATAATTCATTGACGTTACAAGATATGTGTTTCCGATACCTTCCGGAAGTGATAGCCGTAAATGGCCAGCGTCACCGCCAATGGCAGCAGCCTGGGTCTTCGCATCAGGGTCCACATCATCAGGCGCCAGTACTGAAACCTTTCCTTTCCCAGAACCCCCAGCCTCAAACCGGCCCGGAAAAACGCCAGGAGCCGCTGCAAATCCGTTGGGATCTTGGCCTCCGGCATCTTCAGTTCCCTGATAACGCTTCTGACCCGCTGGTAATACTTTCCCGGGGAATAGATCTGCTTCATTACGGCACGATAACCGGCGGCCAGTTGATCCAGGCCCATGCGCGGGATGATATTGGTGCCGCCGTCCACATTGTCCCCCGAAAATTCACTCCGCACCCGCTTTTCCTTCATCAGTCTGTCAAAGAGCCTCGTCCCCGGAGGGGCCTGAAGCATGCCCACCATGGCCGAGACAATGCTGCTTTTCTGAATGAAATCGATCTGTCGCTGAAAAATTGACGGGGTATCGCTGTCGAAACCGACGATAAAGCCTCCCATGACCTGAAGCCCGGAGCGGTGAATTTTCTTGACATCCTCCAGGAGGTCTCTGTTCTTGTTATGCGTTTTACGGCATTCCTCGAGGCTGTTCTCGTCCGGCGATTCGATGCCGATAAAAACGGAATCGAAGCCCGCATCACTCATCATGGACATGAGCTGAGGGTCATCCGCCAGGTTGATGGAAGCCTCTGTAATGAAGACGCATCCCTTCTTACCTTTGCGCCACTCTATCAGGGCAGGGAGCAGTTGCCGCTTAAGGATGCTTTTGTTGCCGATGAAATTGTCATCCACAAAAAAGACGTTCCCGCGCCAGCGGGTCCGGTAAATGGCGTCCAGTTCCGAGACGATCTGCTCCGGTGTCTTTGTGCGTGGTTTTTTCCCGAACAGGGTGGTGATATTGCAGAAATCGCAGTTGAAGGGACACCCCCTGGAATATTGAATGCTCAGAGAGGCATAACGATGGGTGCGAAGCAGACCCCATAAAGGAATGGGGGTTTTTCGGATGTCCGGATAGCCGTCCGCCCGGTAGATTCTCTTCGCACGTCCGTTTTCAAGATCCTTGATGAAAGCCGGCAGCGTCCGCTCGGCCTCGTCCAGGATCAAATGATCCACCTGCCCGAATGCCTCCGGTTCCGCTGTAAAAAGAGGCCCTCCGGCAACGATTCTCCGCCCCATTGAATTGCAGCGCGAAATGATATCGGCACAAGATTTTCGCTGAACTGCCATGGCACTGATAAACACCATGTCGGCCCATGAAATGTCGGAATGGGTCAGCGACTCCACGTTCATATCCACCAGACGCATCTGAAACGATTCTGGAAGCAGGGCGGCGACGGTGAGCAGCCCAAGGGGCGGAAAGGCGGCCTTTTTCCCGATAAACCGCAATGCATGCGAAAATGACCAGAATGTATCCGGGAATTTGGGATATACCATCAGAATTTTCATCAGGTAAGTCTCCTTTTCATGCCTATGCAGCCATGTCGCCGCAAAAGACCTGTTTAAAAGCCGGGTATTGTTTTTTAATCGAAGTCAAACAGCCGGGAGGGGAGCGCCCGACTTCAAAATACGTTTCAGCACAATCCGTGTGCAGTGAGTGTTCGCGGTATTCGCCGCCATTCAACGTCGAGTAATAATCGCGCAGACCTTACAACTGCTGCCAAAGTCAGATGAGTTCCATTAGAGGTAGATGAGTTCAATAAAGCCAAGCCGATTAGGAGGGCTTTCCGCATTTGATACAAGTCAGGGTAGACCAGTTGTTACAGCAAAGCAATATATATTTCGGAAGTTGGGAGACGCCCCTATACATTGGGATAACTGAACAGATCCCATCAAACACTTTGATAAAGCCTGGAAAAAGGCTTGCAAAGACGCCAAGATTGGCCTAAGACATTTCCACGATTTTCGGCGAATCGCCGCATGAATTATTCGGAAAAGCCCCCGTAGCTCAGTGGATAGAGCAATGGATTCCTAATCGTCCCAAGGCTATTTTTAAATTCTTTGCAATTCCAACCGCTTGAATCAAAAGAATATTTTACAGTCACTTTTGGTTTTGTTTGATAACTTTTGAAAATATTTGACGTTGACGGGCACAATTTGGGCACAAAAGACCCGGGGAGGTTCACTCCTCGGGTCCTTTTTTTTCGTGTATTTTTCGTGAATCTTCATCTCTGACGGGCACAATCTGGGCACACAGCTCAGACCCCGGGAGTAACACTCCTCAGCGCCATTCCCGCTTCTCAGAACGGATCTTTTTTCAAAAAACATGTTTAGATGTTGAAAAACAGTTATAATTCGTATCTTTTTTAAAAAAATGATTACAAGATCACTTCAAAAGGTCAAGCGCATCGATAATCCCCATTGGTGGAGGGGTGCTCCGTGCCGCCGCCCTTGAGCCTCATTTATCAAGACAGCATTTTTTATATTTTTTTCCACTTCCACACGGACAGGGATCGTTTCGGCCGATTTTGGGACCGTCGCGCCTTACCGGTATTTGTGGGGGCTCCCAACCCTCGTAGTCGTCCTCTTCATCCTCGTCATCGGACCCCCAGTCTTTAAATTCGTCCATCTCGGTCCAATGACGGCTTTTCCTGTTTTCACGCTGCTCCCGGATTTCCGTCAACTCCGGGATGTCTGTGCGATGAAGCGCACAGAGGCACTCCAGCGCGTCTCCCACATACCCGGCATGAACACCTTCCGCCCAAAGCCCCTGGAGATAAGGAATGCCTCTTTGGTCGCCGATACTCTCAAGGCTGGTGCTTAAAAGTTCGTATGAGTCCATGAACTCATCCCCTTCGCTTTCCCACAGCGACAGCGCCAGGTCGTATGCTTCCGCATATGGAAGATGGTCGAGGATATCAAAACTTGCCCATGAATCAATTTCACCACGACGAATCGCTTCCAGAATGGCTTCCTCCGCTGATTCATCCAAGGCTTGAAGGGCGGTTATCCCATCGCTGTAAATATAATCCAGAGAGTCCGACTCTTTAATTACTCGAATCAAATCCGGAACGAATCCCGGATCTCCGATCCTGCCCATCAAACGAACCACCGAAATGTCCGCCCAGGTCGTAAGCTCTTTGGAGAGCATTTCTTTCAGCTGTCCTACAGGTGCGATCGCTTCGATCCGCCTCAAAATATCCTTGGGAATGCCGGGTCCGCTGTTTTGCAGTGCAGACAAAAGGGTCTCTGTTTCCGCTTCGGGATGCAGGGCTTCGATGTACGCTTCCCGTTCCATGACCGCAAAATAGATCGAGACAACGAAGGAAATAAACTCCTCCCGTTCGGACTTTCTTTTTTCAAGCCGATTCCATACCGCCTCGCCTTGTGAAAGGTATTCAAGTAAATGAACACACATGTCGTCCTTGCCGAGCAGCTCTTCCAGCCATGCATTGTCTCTTTGGCCTGAATAGCGATTCGCCACTGTCTTTTGAACCGATTGGAGGATGTGATTCGTCACTTCACGGTATTGACGCTTTTCAAGAAGGCCGACCACCTCGTTTTTAAATGCCGGGTCGAGTGGAATTTGTGTGTTGGAGGAAAAGAGGTCTTCAATGGTCTTTGCAGGCTTCGATACGATCCGATTTTCACCGTAGTCCATCAACTGGGAAAAATAGGGGCTCGCGCCCATCGAGTCTAAAACGCTTCTTGAAAAACTGCCGGAAAACGCTCCAACATCGGGTAGATCAAGCCCTCTTTGCATGATCAGTGAAATATCTTCCGGGATATAATGATTGAGAAGGCCGGAAACAGCGGCGTCTAAAGAAAGTCCTTCTTCCAGTTCCTCCACAGCGGCAATAAGCGCAAGGCGGCTTTTTTCCCCTCGCTTTCTGCCCAGATACTCCAGAGTCCCCATGGTGGTTTCAAGCCTTTCGGTTGCCTCCAGCTTCTCAAGCATGGCTTCCAATGCCGGCTCATACCCCATTTCGGCCAAGGCATCCGCACAGTTACTGGCAACCATCCCTTCACTGGTCCTTAGTAATTCCAGAATAGCCGGCGCATGTTGGATGGCCTGGTGATCCGAAAGATATTGCAGTGCCATGGATGCCAACAGCTCATCAGCGTCATGGATCAGCGCCGCCACACCGTCCGTATATTGCCTTTTGTAACGGCTGTTTATGCCACGAAATGCCCATTTTCGAACCAGCGCATTTTCATGGGAAAGAAGTGCAGCATAATCTTCATAACGCCATAGCTTATTCATTTTCCACTATCCTTTTACCAAAAGCCTTTTATCTACACCAGCGTCAACTCGATTTATACACCCAATGCACCCACCGGGATAACAGCCACACCGTCTTTTCGCATATACCCGTATCCGGTAC